>JAIOSZ010000131.1 GCA_021107335.1 Desulfuromonadaceae bacterium
GACCGTAGGGACCACCCAGCTGAATAGTGTAATGAATATAGCAACGAAAAACGTCAATTTGTCGCCAGGAAAGACCGCAACTCAACAGCAAGCTGTGCAGGCGATCGTTGGCCACCATTTTTCGGCGTACGGCCTGCAAGGCGTCGATAAGAAGTTCGCGGACTTGTTGCCCTAGAGGCCCAGCACTCTCGTTGTAGTGGCGGACAGTAAAGCTTTTGATGAAAACCACCCTGCCCTCGGCGGCTACTTCAAAGTCCATTTCTTCAACGACAGCCAAACCGAAATTTTCCAATATCGGCATCAGTTCATTGAGATACGTTTCCTGCAGGCTGTAAAACTGCAACCTGCAGAATCCCTTTAAGGCAGCGAAAGGCCCCCACAAGGAGAAATGTTCCCGACCATCGGTTAAAAGCTGTTCAATGGCCTGCAAATCACGCAGGGCAAAGCGAGGGTGCACCAGGGTCTGGTACTCACGACAAAAAGCCGCCTGATACGAACGCCACAGTTTTCCACCCTCCGACAACCCGTAGCCTTTTTCCAGCATCTGCCGCAACTTGCTGTGCCAGGGTTGACCGATGCGACTCAATCCACGTTGTAAATGCGACAGATCAAGGCGAACTTCCTTTTGAGGCGGTGCGAGGGAGACATGCAGCGTCACATAATCCGAAAGAATTTGCATCACCCGCACATCGACAACATCACTATGACAACAGCGGCGCAGATACTTTTCCATGCGATTCATACTGTCACGACTGTAAAAATCCCTGGGCATCATCACCACCAGGGTCAGGCCTTCGACTGCTAGACTCGGCACTGCGACGACTCGAACCGTTTCATATCGATAGAGGATCGTAAAGGAACGAGCTACCTGTTGCAGCTCAGCTTGACTCATGAAGAACAATTCTGTCTTGGGAAAGGAATCGAGCAACTCAAAGGTTTTACGGTAGTCGTGGCTGTCCGTGCGGATAGCTAAATCGTGCAAGACACTGGCAATACGCCGCCGCAGTGCTGGCACATCACTACTTTGCTGCAAACTGCTTTGACGGGTAAATACACCGAGAAAAGCATGTTCACACCAGCTGTTAGCACCCGGCTCCCGTAGGCCGATATAAAAAAGCTTTTCGTCCCAGTGAAAAGGGCTCGGTCGTTCAGTATGGGCGACAACCACCGGACCACTGCGTAACAGTTGTTCCCCAAAACGAAGGGTTGTATCTACCGCCTCCCGGTCTTCACAGCAAACCAACTCCCGCCAGTGAGTGGACATACCAAGAGCCGATCCCGGTTCCTGGCAGATCCAGACCCTCCCTAGATGGTCGCGCCGGACCTCGATGGCACGATAGGAAACAGGCTGAAAGTTACCGTCATGCAACCACTTCCAGAAATGGTGGAACTCTTGTTTGGAAGCAATACTGGTAAGGTGCGCGAGTTGTTTTTCCATGACAGCACGATCTTCTTCGAGCAGCTGCATGGCATGTAGTTGTTCCTGGACTCTCACCAACAAAGGACCAAGTTGTTTTTCTACGACCCCTTTAAGGGCTATCAAAATGAAGGAATCGGCCTGTGCATTGTGGCCCCTGCCCGAAGAAAGTCGCCGGCCCTTGGCCCCCATTCTGGTATGCAGAACAGGATGCGCAAAAACCCGAAAGCGCACTTCACGTCGCTTAAGGAAGGTCTGGATAGAATCGAACAGAAAGGGAACATCAGGAGCGCAAACCAGCAGCAACATCTGCCCGGCAATGCCTGAAGGCAGAATTTGAGCCTCGCCTCGTTCAGGACGAATTTCGATAAAATGTAGAAACTGTTTGAGCAGATCGGCTAACTCGCGGGGGGAAAGTCCTTCGACCAAAGCAGGCGAAGCATGATCTTTAAAGGATTTGATCAAGTGCTTCAGACGGCGCAAGGTATCGCGGGTTGTTTCCTGATCAAGCAGGGCTAAAGCAATGTCAAGTTGCTCCGCCAGTTGCGCCCTGAGGTTGACACCGGTCTGCACCTGTATTTTCATACCATTTCACTCTCGATAGCCATCGGATTGTAAAAACTGCAAATAAAACCTCAAACAGAACTTATTTGTGATTTTACCAGAGCATAGCAAACATTGGTAAGGCGGCCAATAGTGGAGGTGTCTGTTTAAAGACTTTAAAACAGGGGAAGCCTTAGGAACGACGGCTCTGGAAGGTCTTCATGGCGGCTTGGCGCCAGAAAGTAATTTCGTTAGCTGGGATACCAGCCATCTCACCAAAATGACGGGCGACTTTTGCGTCAAATTTCCATAGAGGATAAGGTAATCCCCCGATAACCCGATTAAAAAATAGGGCTGCAAAGAGCAGCAATACCACCGCTGCGACAATTCCGAGTACATGCTCCGGGCTGTTCAAGTACCCAAGGGACGCGATCAATGCCGAAGCCGCCGCCGGGGGATGGACACATTTAAAAATAACCATCAAAAGACAGGCCAACCCCATGGAACAGGCGACAACAATTTCCCGCTGCCAATTAAGTACCGAACTGTCCGTCAAATGAACACCGGGAAAAGCCTGGGCGCATAGCCACAGCGAGAGCAGGCCGATGCCCACCCCCAACAGATGAGACAACAGGACGTTACGGGGGCTAGACTGTTCAGACATCGGGGTATAAAATAGAATAAATGCCGATGGCCCTAATTGCGGAAAAAGCAGAGGCAGATTGGTCATAAAGGCGAGTATTGAAATGATCCCGAGAGCCGTAGCGCCCGCGACAAAAACGAACAGCAGTTGCAGGAGGCGCCGATGCCTGCTGTTGCGCAGCAAGTAGCTGAGCTGATGACGGGAGAAAAATGCTACAAGGCGAAAGAGAAAGCTCTGTTGCGGAACGGGGCGCCGAACATGGTTCATGCATCCTCACTTTCAGACCAGCCAGCGACGATCTCAGTCATCAGATCGAGGCAATCGATGGCTGCGTGATCAGGCAAATCGAACAAGCCGAACACTTCAGCCATGGCGAGGCGCACCTCCTCCAGAACACCGGCAAGCACCTGCTGTTCAAAACCCAGCCAGGTTCGAAGCGCAAGGAAAAAGGGTCGCAGGTTTTGCTCTTGGGCTTTGCTGATGCTTGGCAACAGTGAGGCCACAGCAACCGGCATAACAGACGTATCGTCGAGACCTTCCTCAATCAGTTCTTCCCTGTTCAAGGTGTGGCAAGCAAGACAACAGACCAATTCATCGGGGAACCCCCAACCTTGTAGGATCCAGGCGCCGGCCTGAGCATGATCCCAGTTGAGGTGCTCTCGTTCGATTTCTGCCAAACGTCTACCAGAAGACAACCGTTCAGCAAATACCGGAAGATAATAATCAGACCAGCTATCGAGCAACACCGGAATAGCCAGATCCGCAAGCAGGGTGACGGTAAAGACCTGTTCCAACTGTTCGGGAAAACCTTTGCGCGCAAGGGTACGAGCCATTGTGGCTCGAAACAAGGAATCGGTCCAGAAAACAGCGTGGCTAAAATACTCTGTTTCCGGGATCGGCAGTGCGTCCACGGTGGCAAAGGCCAGAGACAGGGACCGCACCTGTGCTAGTCCCATCAAGGTAACGGCCCGTTTGACGTTGTCCACGGGCATCCGTAACCCGTAAAAGGCGCTATTAACCGTTTTGATCACCTTGGCGGCCAGTCCCGGGGACGAGGAAATCAACTTCTCCAGCCGCTCGATATCGGGATCGGCACAATTAACTTCGGACAGCAGACGACTGACCGCTGCGGGCAGCGGCGGGATGTCCACATCGCCAAACATGGTACCAAAATCACCCCGTGCTACGGCAGCATGACGGCGGATCTTTTTAAACAGGGACATCATCCTCTCCATTGAGTTGATGACTAAGGATCAAAGTCAAAAGCAAAACGCCTTTTCGGTCAGCCCAGATCTATTTTTGCATTAAACAATCGGGGTATCTTCTGAGCATCGATAACACTTTGTTTTAATGACCATACTGGATTTCTGCGATCCATACAAGCCAGAGTCTCTAGCCTCCTTGTTTGTCTCTTCTAGCCTTATTTAAGGCTAACATCTCCGGGCTAAAAACAATTCTCAATACTATTCATTTGACTGGCCATCGGTGAACCGGATAACATACCGGATTTCACACTCAACCACTTGAAACAACGCGAGAAAAACCATGAATCTGGCCCTAGTTTCCATCCACATTGATCATTCGTTAAGGGCTGTCCCTTTGGGCACAGCCATGCTTGCAGCCGCTGTTGAGCGGGATCTTGGCGACCAGATTGTCACCACCCTGGTCGATTGCACCCTGCAACAGTCCGCTAGAGACTGTGCGGCACAGATTCTTAGCCATCACCCGGACACCGTTGGTTTGTCCATTACAGTCTGGAATCGCGAACTGGCTCTGGATATCGCCCACCACCTAAAAATCGCCAACCCGAAACTCATTCTGTTTGTTGGTGGCCCGGAAGTCACAGCCAATCCCCACTCTCTGGAAACCATCGAGGTACTCGACTTCATTGTGACAGGAGAAGGGGAAGATAAGTTTGTGGCAGCACTGAGCGCTATCCTACGGGGGCAAAATCCGGAACCTTCTGAATTTCTGGCCACCGAGAGTATTGCCATTCTGGGCGACCTGGCCTCCCCTTACCTGACAGGAATGCTGCAACCGACCCAAGGCGGCGGGGTCTTGTGGGAGCTTTCCCGTGGTTGCCCCTATCGATGTGATTTCTGCTTCGAATCACGAGGCAGTACGGTAGTACGTCGTTTTCCCTTGGACAGAGTGCAGGCAGAGTTACGACTATTTGCAACCTCGGGTGTCAGAGAGGTCTTTGTTCTCGATCCGACCTTCAACTACCATAAGGAAACGGCCAAAGAACTGCTCACTATTATGGCCGAAGAGGGCCAAGGGCTCCATTTCAGTCTGGAAGTCCGTGCCGAATTGATCGATCAAGAACTGGCGGAACTGTTTACCACCATCGACTGTTCTCTGCAAATCGGTCTGCAGAGCGCTGATAAGGCAGTTCTACGCCTGATTAATCGTGATTTCGACCAGGAAGAATTTACTGACAAGGTACTGCTACTACATCAAGCGGGGGTGAGCTACGGCTTTGATCTCATCTATGGCTTGCCAGGCGACAGTTTGGCAGGATTTCTAAACAGTCTTGACTTTGCCTTAAGCCTCGTTCCTAACCATCTGGATATCTTCCCTCTCGCAATTTTACCGGGAACTCGGCTAGCGGATACCGCCACTGGACTTGGGTTAGAATACCAACAGCATGCCCCTTACCAAGTTCAGTCTTCCACCACCTGCAGCACCGCTGAAATAAAACAGGCGGCCCGCATCGGGGCCGCCTGTGACTTCTTCTATAATCGGGGACGGGCAGTACCGTGGTTTGCCATGGTCCTGGCTGGCCTGGAATTGCCACCGTCCGAATTTTTTTCTCGCCTGGCGGAGGGCATGCCCGAAGTGTTACCGGAGGATCCGCTACCTCTACAACAATGCTTTGTTAGCGATCAATTTGGGCGCCAGGGGCAGCCAGAAGTTGCCGCCCTGGCCGTCGATTTAATTGCTTACTTCGGGGCTGTTGAGCCATTACTTGCCCCCCCCGCCGTCGAATCAAAGCCCGATTCGACACCTGGAGAGCTCTATCTCAACCCTCGCTCTATTTTAGTCCACTTCAACTACGACCCGCAACAACTGTTGCAACACCTTGCCGATGGCATAAGCGATGTGCAAGAACTGGCTTTTTTCCTGCCGCAAGTTGACAGCGACTATTTCTGCTATATTTTTCAAGACACCCTGCAGCTTTCGCCCCTCACCTCAGCGCAAAGCGACTACCTGAAGTGTATACATTCCTCAACCCCTAGCGCCCCCCCCTCATCGGACTTTCTTGCCGAGGCTCTGCAGAGCGGCATACTATTCTGCAACCGTTGACTATCGCAGGAGCGGGAGTCTGCAGGTTGCACGTTTAGCATCCAAACCACTTCTTTTTACTGCTGTAAACCACCACCTTATTACGGCCTTTTTTCTTGGCCTGAAACAGGGCCTGATCAGCAAAGCTGATCAAGTCATTTTTGCTATGGGGTTCCTCGGCCGGCATTATGGCAAATACCCCAAAGCTGGCCGTAACGCGACAACTCTGTTCATTGTGCTCGAAGTGGTGCCGTGTGATTGCCAGACGCAGCTTTTCAGCCACTGCCTCAGCCTCCACGATAGCCGTCTCCGGCAGTACCACCGCGAACTCTTCACCGCCATAGCGGGCAAACAGGTCATATTCCCGCAATTCTTCACGGCAAACATCGCAAAACTGGCGAAGCATTTCATCCCCGACCTGATGGCCGAAGGTATCGTTAAGTTTTTTAAAATGATCAATATCCACCATCAGCAGCGCTAAAGAGCGACCATAACGCTTTGAGCGATTGATTTCCAGATCGAGGAAGTTCTGAAAGTAACGGTGGTTATAAGCTTGGGTCAGTCCGTCGATATTGGCCAGCAGCTCCAGCTGGTGGTTTTTCTTTTCCAGTTCGGCAGTCAGCAGTTCCAGTTTAACGGTTTTCTCCACCAGGGCCCGGTTCATCTCCTCGTAACTGAGGTTGAGCACACTCAATTCAGCATTGGCAATCTGCAAAATTTCAGCTATGGATTTTTGTTCGTTAATTTGAAATTCAAAATACTCTGCGGTCTGGTTCACTTCTGCATGAACGTTCTCTAGAAAGTCCGTCAAAACCCGCTCTTCGAGGCCGACAAGCTGCTTCGCCTGTTTATGAAAGCTCGCCACAATCGCTTCGGGTGAGTTGCTGCGATAGACCCGGGATATCAAGCCCGATAAATAGACAACCCGACAGAGGCGCTTGATATTTTCATCCTTACCACCATAGCTTTTGGGATCCGCATGATGCCGCAGAGGCAGCACCAGGGCATCGGGAAATCCCCAACTGCGGATCACCTCGCTGCCGATAAACGCATGATCGACGCCAATCAAATCGTTTTCGGACTGACAACGATTACACCCTTCCTTCTCCATAGCTTCTTCGACCTGCCGGTATTGCTCAGGAAAGGCGCGGGCCAGAATCAATACCCCCAAATTCTGCAATAACCCCGTCACAAAAGCTTCTTCGGCATCGTTCTTATCAACGGCCACCATCAACCTGCGCGCGGCAACCGCTTCGGTAAGGGATTGCTGCCAGAAGCTGGCATAGTTGAAGTGGCCGTCATTGCTACGACTGGGCTGCAAAAAAGAAAAAGACAGTACTAGGCTGCGCACCGCATTGGTACCGAGAATGGAAGCGGCCTGCTGAATGGTAACGATGGACTGGGGAAAGCTGTAAAAGGCTGAATTGACCACCTTGAGAATCTTGGCTGACAGGGATATATCCTTGGACACCAACTCGGCAATATCGCTGATGGTGGTATCCTCATTGGCCGTAATGGTTATCAGCTTCGATGCCACGGGAGAAAGGGTCGGAAGCACATCCGACTCCAAAATTGTTTTTAAGATCGCTTCCTTATTCATAAACTTAATGCTCCCTATAGACCGAACTATAACCATTTGGTCAGCTAATGAACAGTCGTATCAACTGACTGATTACCCCACAAAAATGAAAATAGTTCAACAACTTTTATTCTGTGTTCACACCGGTAACCGACCACGAAAGTCCGGATGCTCCTGAAGCCGTAAAGTTTTGCGGTATTATGTAACGAAGTGGATATTTATCAGCTCCTCCTGCCGAACTATCCCCAGAGAGGCCCGATGAAACCATTCCTGCTTGAGCTGTTGATCTGCTTCAGGGTCAGGACAACCATCTGCAACCGAGCTGAAGAATAATCAGACAGGGCCAAATATGGTGGAAAATTCGAAGCCACTGTAACCATTTCGAATTAATTCGCAGCTGCACTATCAAGACCGATCGTCACATTAAACGCGGCACGGTACGCTTCGCCTGGGGCTGGGGCGAAACGAAACCCTCCGCCAACCTTAACAAGCTGACCGGCGATCATCGCCGAACCCCGTTACCGGTACACCGGGCAACCGCAGTCTCATGTGCCGGATACGCAAACTAATGAATTGACCAATTTAACCAGGTACGTCAACAAAGTGATGGCCTGACTGGATTCTTCAGCGCACACAATAGTTCAGTACCGTGGTCCCCTGCTCGCTATCGGCTTCAGGAAAGTCACTATCGGCGGTATGGCATTCAACAAGCTGGGCCGTTGGCAGCAGTTCGGCAAACAGCTGCTGTAACTGACTGTTCGTCATGGTGGGGGTGCTGAGGCAAGCCAGTATCTGGCCTTGCGCAGAGAGGAGTTCAGGCAGACGGCGGATCAACTTGGGCCAGTGGCGCTCGGCCGTGAAGCTGTTGCCCTGACTGGCCGGCGGGTCACAGATCACCAGGTCAAAGGGCCCACAGCGGCGCAACCGGCCGAAGCTGCGAAACAGCTCCATTGGCAAAAAACTAGCTCGGCGCAGGTCGATATTATTGAGGCGATGGTTGAGTTTCCCCAGGTCCAGGGCACCACGGTTCATATCGAGATTAACCACCTGTTCGGCGCCCCCAGCCAGGGCCGTCACCGAAAAAGAACAGCTATAGGCGAACAGGTTAAGCACCCGCTTACCCGATGCCATCTTCCGTAACAACCGCCGTCCCACCGCCATATCGGGGAAAAAGCCGACATTCTGTGCATCACCCAAGCGCAACCGATAGCGTAAT
Organism: Desulfuromonadaceae bacterium; assembly: GCA_021107335.1. GTDB lineage: Bacteria > Desulfobacterota > Desulfuromonadia > Desulfuromonadales > Syntrophotaleaceae > Syntrophotalea_A. The sequence goes on from JAIOSZ010000131.1 coordinate 8,684, forward strand.
CCATCTTCTTGGGCCTCGACCTCGGCAGGCAATTCGCCCTGTAGCAGACGGCTCGGCGCCCCCGGTCGAAAACGCTCCTGCAGCAGGATACCTTGTGGTGCAACAGGCAAAGTCGACAGCAGTAAAGCGGTCAACTCCCTCAACCATTGCTGCGGACGCTCCCGATAGAGAATCACCAGCACCACGGGCGGATAGTAATCGATGACCAGATCTTCCAATCCGGCAAAGCAATGGCCGCGGCCATGAAACAGGCGGCGGCTCTCCCCCGCCTGCGGCAGGTGACGGATGATTTCTTGTGCAATGATGTCCATATCGGTAGATCGCTCAGGCCAACTGCAGCAGGGGTTCGTTGAGGGCGGCGATCTGTTCCCGCAGTTCGAGAATATGATCGCCCCAGTATCGGGGAGTATTGAACCAGGCAAAATGATGGGGAAAGGTCGGATCGTGCCAACGCCTTGCCAACCAGGCGCAGAAATACAGCATGCGTAGCGAACGCAACGCCTCGATCAATCGCAATTCGCGGGGTTGAAAATCGAAGAATTCGTTATAGCCTTCCACCAACTCCGCCAATTGAGCATGCTGACGACCCCGATCACCAGAGAGCATCATCCACAGATCCTGAATAGCCGGAGCCATGCGGGCGTCGTCAAAATCAACGAAATGAGGAGCAGTATCCCGCCAGAGAATATTGCCGCCATGGCAGTCGCCGTGCGCCCGCAGATAACGCAGGTCGATGGTATCGGCGAAGATCGTCTCGATAGCCTGCAGCAGATCGGTAGTCAGGGCATCGTAATTGGCCTTGGTCTCTGGGGGCACGAAGCGTTCACTGATCAGAGCCACACTGTCGCGGCCGAAGCTTTGGCTATCGAGGCGGGGCCGATGCTGAAAGGGCCGCAGGGCGCCGACGCTGTGAATACGCCCCATCAGACGACCGAGGATCAGTAGATTATCAAGGTTATCCAGTTCGGGGGCGTGGCCGCCCTGGCGAGGATACAGGGCAAAACGAAACGGACCATGAACAAACAGACTTTCACCTTGGTCATTAATCAGAGGGGCGACCACCGGAAGCTCATGCTCCACCAATTCAAAACAGAACTGGTGTTCCTCAAGAATCTGCTCGACACTCCAGCGCTCGGGACGATAAAACTTGGCAATCAAAGGCGCCCCCTCTTCGAGGCCGACCTGATAAACCCGGTTTTCGTAGCTATTCAGAGTCAGGGTGCGGCAATCGCAGACATAGCCGCAACTTTCCACCGCATCCATAATAAAGGACGGAGAAAGAGCTTGAAAGGGGTGCTGTTTATCAGTCATGAGTTATTCATTCCGTTTGTAATCGGTGCCGGGATACAGACCTTCATCAACCGACACGGCTCAGAACCTGAACCAGATGGTAGCCGAACTCGGATTTTACCGGTCCGTGTACCTTGCGAATTTCGCCGCTGAAGACCACAGCATCGACTGCCGTAACAAGTTGAACGGGCTTGATCACTCCCAAATTGCCGACACGACGCCCGCTGGGACACTTGGAATGCTTGGTGGGACAAGCCGCAAAATCCTCACCAGCGTCAAGCTGGGCTGTAAGCTCCAAGCAGGCTTCATCTGTAGCTACCATGATGTGAAGGACGTGAGCATTAGGCATGGGAATCCTCC
>JAIOSZ010000287.1 GCA_021107335.1 Desulfuromonadaceae bacterium
AGTTATGAATCTTTAGCGAGTGATATCGATCGTTTTCGTTCTCTTGATCTAGACATGATAGGCGTTGGGCCATATATCCCCCATCCAGATACACCGCTTGCAAAAATCGGTAATCGCTGGAATTTACCGCCGGGCGAGCAGGTTGTTAATTCTGTCGATTTGGGATACCGGGTCATCGCTCTTGCACGGCTGGTCTGTCCTCAGTCCAATATCCCTAGCACTACAGCCCTCGCAACGCTCGATGGACCTGTAGGTCGGGAACATGGATTGCGGCGGGGAGCCAATATCGTTATGCCCAACCTTACGCCTCAAAAATATCGTCGTATGTATGAAATTTACCCGGCCAAGGCTGCCTGTACCGAAGATGCCGAGCAGAGCTGTGCTGCTGCTCTGCGCCAAATACGCGCCCTTGGGCGTACGGTTGGTACTGGTCGGGGCGATTCGCCAAACTTGAACAAAGCTATTTAACCTTCCTACAGAAAGAGGGTCTCGTTATGTCATTGCCATCCATGGATTTGAGTGAAAAAGCAGTCGATTTTATTGATGAGGATGTCCTTCACGGTTTGATTAATAAGGAACAGCCTACAAAAGAGCGCATTCGTGAAATTGTCGCCAAGAGCTTAAATAAGATTGCTTTGAGTGTTGAGGAGACTGCGGATTTGGTCCGTACCACCGATCCTGAATTACATGAAGAAATCTTTGCTGCTGCAAGGCAACTTAAGGAAAATGTTTACGGAAACCGGATAGTTCTTTTTGCCCCTTTGTATATCGGCAATGACTGCATCAATGACTGTACTTATTGTGCCTTCAAACGCTCCAACTTTCAGGCTGTGCGGCGGACCCTTACCCCCGATGAGATCAAACAACAAGTTACCGCCCTTGAGGATCATGGCCATAAGCGACTGATTCTTGTTTTTGGTGAGCACACTCGGTATGACGCCGATTTTATCGCAGATACAGTTCGCAATGTTTATTCGGTTCGTTCAGGTCATGGAGAGATTCGCAGAGTCAATATCAATGCGGCGCCTCTGGATATTGAAGGCTATAAAAAAGTTAAAGACTCTGGCATCGGTACCTACCAGGTTTTTATGGAAACCTACCATCATGATACTTATACCAAGATGCATCCCGGCAATACTCGTAAGGGCAACTATCTCTATCGTCTCGATGGTTTGAATCGTGCCTTTGAAGCGGGCATCGATGATGTCGGTTTAGGGGTTTTATTCGGACTCTACGATTGGCGCTTTGAGGTGCTGGCCATGGTACGTCATGCCCTTTATCTGCAGGAACGCTATAATGTTGGTCCGCATACCTTGAGCTTTCCACGATTGAGGCCTGCCCAGGGTGTTGAATTTGATGAGCAGTACTTCACTACCGATGATGAATTCAAGCGGATTATCGACATTCTTCGCCTTGCGGTACCTTATACCGGTTTGATTCTTACTGCGCGGGAAAACCCGGAACTGTGTCGCGAACTGATGTCCTTCGGTGTTTCACAGATCGATGCGGGCAGCCGTATTGAACTTGGCGGTTACACCGAGGCTGGGGATGCCCAGGTTATGGAAAGAGAACAGTTTTCCCTTGCCGATATCCGCTCCCTTGACGAGGTTATGTGTCAGTTGATGAGCGATGGGTATGTGCCGAGCTTCTGTACCTCTTGCTATCGTAGTGGTCGAACTGGCGAACACTTCATGGAATTCAGTGTTCCTGGTTTCATCAAACGTTTTTGCACACCGAATGCGCTGCTGACCTTGCAAGAGTATTTGGCTGATTATGGTTCACCGGAGTCCCGTGAGGTTGGCGAGAAGCTTATTGCAGAGGAGCTGGCCAAGATGGAAGAGGGGGACATGAAGCAACGGACCCTCAAGCAGCTGGAAGAAATCAAACAACGCAATGTGCGGGATATCTATTTTTGATATGACTGACTATCGTATAGAAAAGGACCTGCTCGGAGAACGGGAGGTGCCGGCGCAGGCCTTATATGGCATCCACACGGTGCGGGCATTGGAGAACTTCGATCTCTCGAAACGGCCGGTCAACAAGGCTTTGGTGCATGCCTTCGGTGCAATCAAGCTGGCTTGCTGCCGAACCAACCAGGGGCTTGGTTGTTTTGTGGATGAAAAGAGCCAGGCTATCGACCGGGCCTGTAGCGAAATGATGGAAGGGCAGCTCGATGAGCATATTCTGGTCGATGCCCTGCAGGGTGGTGCCGGCACTTCCACCAATATGAATGTCAATGAGGTTCTCGCCAATCGGGCGCTGCAGCTTCTCGATCTGCCCCTTGGCAGCTATCAGGATGTCAGTCCCCTGGACGACATCAACCGCCATCAATCGACCAACGACACCTACCCAACCGCTCTCAAGGTGGCGGCTATCGGTCTGTTGCGTGATTTGGAACGGGAGGTGGTCGGACTGCTGGAAGCCTTTCAGTCTCAGGAAAAGGCGACCGCCCATGTGGTCAAGATCGGCCGCACTCAAATGCAAGATGCCGCCCTTACCACCCTGGGACTGGAAATGTCTGCCTATGCTGACGCTTTTGCCAGGGACCGCTGGCGTATCTATAAATGTGAAGAGCGTCTGAGGGTGGTTAATCTGGGAGGCACCGCCATCGGTACAGGTTTGGCCGCGCCACGTCAGTATATCTTTCGGGTGGTCGAGCAATTACGGGCCATTACCGGGCTCGGTTTAGCACGAGCAGAAAACCTTGTTGAAGCCACTCAGAATAACGACGTTTTTGTCGAGGTTAGCGGTATTCTCAAGGCGTTAGCCACTAATCTGCTAAAGATTGCTTCCGATTTACGCTTTCTTTCATCAGGGCCGGACGCCGGGGTCGGTGAATTACGCCTTC
>JAIOSZ010000299.1 GCA_021107335.1 Desulfuromonadaceae bacterium
TAGTTCCCTGGCGGCAGCGAGCATGACTACGGTGGGTACCACACCGCACATGCTAATACCCTCGGCGGCGACCAACTGGTAAAGGCCTTCGGCATCGAGGTCTAAAATCTTTTCCAGAGCCTGCATATCCCGCTGACGAGCGGATTCAGCCGATTCAAAATGGGTCATATCGGAGCTGGCAACTAGCAACGCCGGCTCAGCTTGGGCTGCCAACAGCCGCCCGAGACTATGGCCAAAATCAAGCAACGTTTGCAGAGGCGCATGGCCAAGACACACTGGAACCAGCCGTGCCTGAGGAGCCTTCATCTGAATGAAGGGCACCTGAACTTCTAAAGAGTGTTCGTAACGGTGAGCCAATTCATCGCCGGTAGCCTCACCGCATTCGGCGATAATCTGCTGGGCCAAACAGCTGTCGATGGGAATATCCCCCAAGGGAGTCTGCCAGCTGCCTGCGGGATAAACCGCCTGTGCGGCTCCGTAACCGGTGTGATTAGGCCCAAGTAGCACAACCCGGCCAGGAACCTTTACGCGACCAAAGGTCTGACCAGCAATGGCACCGGAGTAGACATAGCCGGCATGGGGCACCATGACGCCGACGGCCTGCTGGGGCTCAAGGTTCTGTTGTAAAAAGTTGCTGACCTGTTCGCGCAAGGCCTCTTTCTGACCGGCATAAAATTGTCCGGCCACAGCTGCCGTTCTGTGCATAGGTTCCTCCCGGCGTCGTCCTGCTGTCAGCGGACGGGCAACAGACCTTCCACTCTTTAGTTTTCATCTGGAACGACCCTTGTCCCCCATGAAAACTGCGCTGTGTCCGTCCAAAGTTTCCCGATGGACATTCCTTAGCTATTTTACCACCCCTTTAGCGATGAGCCAACCAGGAGCTTCTTGCACGACAGGAAGGCTTCAGCCATCGGCATTCCGGCGACCAAACAAAAAAAGCCAGCTCGAAAGCTGGCTTTTCTTTTATTTGGAGGCCCCGGCCAGATTCGAACTGGCGATGGAGGTTTTGCAGACCTCTGCCTTACCACTTGGCGACGGGGCCTTAAGGACAAATTGCGGCTCCTCAAGAGCCCGGTAGTGATATCAAATCGCTTTCCGAGTGTCAAGGGTAAAAACTTATGAATCTCCTCATGGAAGCAAGAATCAGGACCCGGGATGAACACTCTCTAGCAGTTGCGGATATTGATGCTGTTGGTAAGGTACCTCATAATAAAGATTGCGTAATACCTTATGCATCGGGCTGCTCATAGAAGCGTAAAGCTCGTTTTTAAGCCGGCTATAGCGATAACCCGAAACTTCGCTCAGAATTCCCTGAATTTTGGCGAATTGAGCGGCCGGCATGTCCTCACCCATCTGTGGGTCAAGGACGATAACCCCTTCGCTGAAGTCGGCCTGGCCGAGGGCCAGCATCATCCGTTCAAGAAATTCTGCGCTGGTTTGGTTTTCTATCACCAGTAATACACGGTTCATAGCCAGAGCCTTGCGGTACATGCCCTCTTCCGTCCCACCGGCCTCCTGAATAAAATTGACCAGGGAATAGGCATTGGCCATGACCTGTGGGATGTCTTTATACATATGCCCAACGATAGCAGGGTAATTGCCTGAATTGCCGCCTGAACCGTTATGGTCGACAGCCAAATCCTTGAGCTGCCGGCCAATCTTGCTGGTGTAGTGGAAATAATCTTCGACCCGGCCATCCTGATTGGCCTGATAGGCCAGCTGCAGGATGCCGACGATATCAATGGGAAAGATTTCCACCGCTTGCAGTTGATAAGTAAAAAAGAGCTTGCTGGCCTGTGCGCCTGTCGAATAGTCACCCAATTTGCGATAGAGATCGGCCAATTCACCCGCTGCAAAAGCCGCTAAAAAATAGGCATTGTCCGGCACGATATCGATGTCGTTGCGGGCATGTTGTTCAAACAGGGCAAGATATTTCAGAAGCGGACTTTCAGCGGGAAAGATCTGCCCATGCAGAACCGCCTGACGGGTCCCCTCGTAATAGCCGGACAGCATAATACCCAACTTGGCTGTAGAATCCCAAAGTTTGTGCATGGCGGCCAGATAGTTTTTATACTCATAGAAACCAGCCGAGGTATATTTCCCCCCGCGACCCCGCGCATAGGCCAATTGGTTATAGAGGTCAACAGCCTGGTCCAGTTGACGATCGGCCGTTGAGGGCAGTTCTTTAAAGAAAGGCTCGTTGGTTAATGGATCGTCGGCATCACTGAGGCGCCGCGTAACATAGGTGGTAAAACCCATGTGCTGGCTGAGCACGGCAGCCTGCCCCTTACGGCTGTCAGCCCACTGCCAGGCTAGGCGATAAAAGGCATCGGCCCGCTGGTATTTGGCGACCAGCTGATCAGGATTGTCTTCGCCCTCAAAAGCATTGCGGCTGGCGATGGCCTCTAGAAAGGCTACAGCGAAGTTGAGGTTGTAATTATCGGAATTGAGACCCCGCATCCGTTCCACCGTTGCTTCGACCACGGCCCCATAACCGTTCTCGACGGTGAGCTTGTCATTCATCGACAATACGATCACCCCGAGGGAGGACAACCCAGGAATCTGCTCTTCGATAATGGCTCGACGGATAATCAGATGAGCCATGTTTTCATATAGGTAAGGAAGACTTTTGACGAAACCGGCTTTACCCATCTCACGCTGGATACGCAGGTTGTCGACCTCTAGCCTAAGCACAACATTCTGCCACAGGTCATACACGGCGTTGCAAAAGCCCTGGTCGTTCTGGGCAAGCATTTGCTGGTAAGCAGAATACAGATGCAGCCAGAAAGCCACATCGGCCTGCTGCGCTTTGCCCGACAAGGTTTCCATCACAGATTGAGCATTCTCTAACTGCAACTCTTCGCCACTTGTGAGATAGAGACAGAACTCAGCCAATGAAAGATGATAATATTTCTTCCATTGCTTTCCTTCTGCGGTCAATGGCCCATCGATACGATCCTCTGCACCCGTCTTGATCTGCAGATCCTGTCGCAACTGGTCTCGGTACCCTTCCAGTGTCTGACCGTACTCTGCTCCCTTTTCAGCAAGTAACTGCTGCAGGTCCTCTTGCGGATACCAACTAAAGCGATAGGTAACATCGAGCAGGTTATCCCACTGCCCCCCTGCTGTTTGGGACATGCCCAGCGTGGGAACCAGACAAACAAACAGTACAATCAAAGTGACTCTGAACAATTTCATAGGCTTCCTCACTATTCGGAATGGTTGATACATTCTATAGCTGAAAGTAACGCGGCACATCGGTCAGCAAAGTTTTGTGGATTGTAGATCCGCATCCACACGGTTTGTCCGGTTTCCACATTTTTAATATCAAACTTCATCTGCCCGCAGGGATACACAACGTTGGCGTCGAGGCGAATAGCCAGTTCGGTACGCAAACGGTCCTCTTCGCTCTGGTCGACACAGGCGGCCAGCTGATTAAGGCTGACAAACAGATTTGGATCGCCGGAAGCTTCACCCTCTCCGACAAAGTTTACAGCACTGCTGGGAGGGCCGCTGCCGGCGGTTCTCTCCAGAGAGCTGGAGACAGCTGCCACACCCTGTCCGGAAGCAGTGGGCAATTCAACCGAAACCATTGCTGCAGGGGCTGAAAAACCACCCACTTTGCCACTGACCGAAGGGGCAGCAGCCTGGGTACCAGAGGTAGCATAGCTTCCGCCTACTTGACCTACCGCAGCAATCTTGACGGGGCTCTGTCCCGGTTCAGGAGCAAAGGAGCGACCGGCTCGAGCCACGGCGTGCCCTCCCTGACTGCGCGGTATGGAAAAATCACTACGGGACCGGCTGGTGCTCGGTAAGTCGACCGTTGTTCCCGGAGCAGTCGGGGCAAACTGTTTGCTTTGTACCAGAGCCGGCTGGCCGGAGGCACTCGGCTTTAAACTGTAATCAACAGCC
>JAIOSZ010000003.1 GCA_021107335.1 Desulfuromonadaceae bacterium
AGCCTGGTAGTAATCCTGTTGTTTAATGCCGAGTAGCACCATACTCTGCCCCGTCGAAAGATGTCCGACCCGAGCGTATTTCTCTACTATATCGCCCAAACAGTGCAGCTGCTGGGCCGTAAAACAGGCGGTAGGCACCCCAACGGTCAAAGCATAATTGCCGTCGCGCTGCTTGCCCAGACAGCGCTGTCCGCCCAGTTTCTTACGATTCATCGTGGCCTTGCGCAAATCAAGATCAAGTTTTGCTGAAGTGTCCATTAGCGTTCTGTTCCCTTTCGATGTTACCAAATCGAAGTTCATTGAATGCAAGATATAGCAGATTTATGCGGTGACTGCCAATTGAAGACCCTTTTTCCAATCAGGGGTTCAAAGACAGCAAAAAGCCGAATCCGGTTACGGGATTCGGCTCAAGGAAAACAGGCAAACAGGGGCAAACAGGGACGTAGTTGCTTTGTTGCTTTAAGGCTGCAAAATAGCCTTTATCCATCGGGCATCCCTCGCGACCATATCCAGGCCACGTCGCTCAGCCCTGGTCACACTCGGTCGGAAAGGGATCAAGAAAAGCCTGGGATTGTGTGATGTGTATCCCTGACCCCTAAAGACTAAAAAAGGATGGCGCTGAAAGCGAACAGCAGCCGCTCCTTTTGCTCCCCAGGGACAAACCCCTGATCGAGCAGCGCCGCCTCGATGGCGGGCATGTGCATGCCTCCCCAGGGGACGACGATGGTGTCGTAGCGATCCAGGCTCCGTTGCAGGGCGTCGATCACCACCGTGTTGCGCCGGTTGAGAATATCGTCCATCACGCCCTCCAGCACCTCCGGGGTTCCATGGGCCTGCGCCCATTCGAAATAGGCGACTAGCCCCTGCTCAAGGGGCTGATCGCCGAGCAAAGTACGGCCGAGAACGTTGAGAAACTCCACCGTCTGAGGCTCGAAACGGTTCAGGTCCATGTCTGCCTGCACGATATCGGGCTTGGTTTCATCCCGCTCGCCTCCTTCCGTCAGCTCCAAATTGTCCAAATCGAGCAGATTGCCTTTGATGCGCATCGTCTCCTGGGAACTAAGGCCGGCGAAACTGGCCAAATTACCGTAATGAAACTGGCTTTTTAGTAGCCGGTCCTGGTCGCTCACCCCCTCGGCGAGCACGATGGTTTTTTGCGCCGGCAGCGAAGCGACCAGTTCTTGGTAATACCCCTGTCGGGCGATATGCATCATGGCCACCAAGCGCACCACCTTGCCCTGGTGATGATAACTGCGCTCGGAAGTATAGACGCCGAGGGGACTCACTCGCATGAACCCTGCGGGCTGCTGGTCAAGATAGTATCCGGCCGTAGCCAGCAGAGAATAGACCAGCAGCACAGGGAGCAGCAGCAGATTGACCGCCGAAAAGATCAGGGTGTTACGCCAGCTAAAGCGCTGCCACCGAAACAGGTCCACCGGTAGCAAATAGTGCCCGTACCAGCGGCGCAGCGTAAGCAGAACGCCGCCGCCGATGAGCACCTGCCCGCAAGCTGCCGCCAGGTTCAGGGATTCGCGGGGGATCAGTCCCAGCAGCGGCCACAACGCCAGGGAGTACCAAAAGGCATACAGGGTCAGCGGCAAAAATATCCGCTTCGGCAGCCGCTGATCGACTCCCAGCAGGGAGAAGATCACCACAGAAAGGACGATCAACAGGAACGTGGTCAGGTTGTAAATCGTGGCGAAGGCCGGCAAGGGTGCGGCGAACAGCGACCAGAGGATGTTGGTCAACGAAAGAACGGCAGCGATCAGGAACAGGATGATATGAAAATTGGCGAAACGTCGCATGGGAAGTCCTTACCGTGCAAATTAGGTATGCTGTGCCCCGAACTCAGACACGTCTTATTTCAGTCGTTGCTCCGGTTGATCAGGTTGATGATAACTTTAACAATGGTGTCTTTCTCTTCCGGGCGACTCTCGCAATCAGCAAGGTGAGAGCCACCAGGGCATTGTCGGCCAGCCGCTTGGAACCATCGGCGCGGTAGAGAATGCAGTTACCAGCCAGAAAATAGATGAACAAAGCTGCGGCAATCCGTTTGTTACCGTCGGTAAATGCGTGGTTTTTGACGATGAAATAGAGCAGATTGGCGGCCTTCTCTTCGACACTCAAATAAACATCCTTACCGTCAAAGGTCTGGTAGATAGCGCCGATGGCGCTCTTGAACCCCTGATCCTTCTCCAGTCCGAAGAGTCCTTCAAAGTCCGTTTTCATCGACTGCACCACGGCTATAGCCTCGGCATAGTCGAGAGAATAGGCCGCCGGGCCGCTAGTACCGTCGATGGACAGTGTGCCATGGTCATAACGATCGAGGGTGGTCAGGGCATAGGCGTAATCGGTGATGACCCGCAGTAGGCCCTTGGCCTCATCGAGACCGATCGGCTGACCTGCAAGGGTTTTTTCCAGCAGAGCAACGGTATTGTGCAGGTCTTCAAGTTTTTCCGATTGCTCGCGTAATCGCTGCTCGTTGATCGTGTAGCCTTTGACCAAGTGCTCGCGCAAAACCTTGGTAGCCCATTGACGAAACTGAGTGCCGCGCCTGGATTTGATCCGATAACCAACGGAAATGATGACATCCAAGTTGTAATGTGCCGTAACGTAAGACTTCCCATCGGAAGCAGTTATCCGGAATTTCCGGATAACTGAAGGTTTCTCAAGCTCGCCCTCTTTAAAAATATTTTTGATATGCTCATTGACGGTCCGGACATTTTTATCGAACAACCCCGCCATCTGTTTCTGGGTCAGCCAGACCGTCTCATGATCAAGCCGCGCCGTGAGATGGGTTTGACCATCCTCGGCCCGATAGATATGAACATCGCTTTGATCACTATGTTGCATGGTCAACTCTCCACTCGCCTATACCGCGCCCAGCGTCGTTACTCTATACGTACCTGCAGAGCCAAAATTTTCTTCCCCAGACCTACCCGCCCCATAGTAGTGCACCACCGCCCTGCCCCGCTTCGGCTTGCTGATGGTTTTGGTTTCGATGGTGAATACAACCTTGCAAGCCTGATCTTGTTGACCCTCCTCCCAAGGCAAAAACCCTGATAAATTCAAGGATGTTCCAAGACCGCTGTTCTGAACGCTTCGATATCAGAGGTAGGTTAATTATGAAGGCCCAGGGCACTTGAAGACGGCGTCATTTTCGCGGGTGATTCATTTCTGAGTCCGACTGTCTTCTAAATATTCCATAATTGCCGCAGCAGACTGTTTCGACAAGCGAACAGCCTCGGCAACAGTTTTTGCGCCTGTTACCACATCGCCGGAAGCGAAAATTCCCTCTCGGGTGGTCCGGCCCACTTCATCTGTAATCACCAGCCCGCTTTTGCCAATTTCAATGCCTTTTAAATTACTTCTGGGGGCCTGACTCACAGCAATAATGACGGAATCGGCTTGAATAAATACTTCAGAACCTTCGATTGTACGAAGGCTCGTCCCGCCATCTTCGGTTTCCACAAGCTCAGTTCGCACGCACTGCAGGCCGCTGTCGGTAATCTCCACAGGGGCATGAAAAAATGAAAACAATACGCCATCTATTCGGGCGTAGTCATATTCATGCTGCGTGGCAGACATGGCTTCCAATCCCCGACGGTACAATATGCTCACCTCTGTGGCACCGTTTCGCAGGGCGGTTCGGGCGGCATCCATGGCTACGTTGCCCGCACCAATGACTGCAACCTTCTTCCCAAGTTCATAGGCTTCGGGGCTTTTAAGGTAGTTGATGGCGTAGTGCACATGGCCAAGGGTTTCGCCCTTAATGCGCAACGGGCGCGGGTTCCACACCCCGGTGCCGATAAACACGGCGGAGTAGGCATCGTTGAGCAGGTCATCAAGGGTGATGATGGGGCCTACAAGCATGTTGGGGCGAAACTTAACGCCCAGAGCCTGTAACCGTATCTTCAATTTATCGAGCAGATCTTTGGATAGACGGAAATCGGGGATGCCGTATCGGAGTACACCGCCGATTTTGTCTTTGGATTCAAAAATCGTCACCTCGTACCCTTTGGCAGCAAGGATAAAGGCAACGGTGAGTCCGGAGGGACCGGAGCCGATGATGGCGATGCGTCCATTACGGCGAACGGCTGGTTTTTCAGGTACATACCGATCCAGGTAGTAGCTGGAGATGTAATGCTCGATATCACTGATTTGCACGGAGGCGCTATTGCGGCTAAGCACACAGTGCCCTTCACAATATTTTTCGTGGGGACAGATGCTGGCACAGATCACCGACAGCGGGTTGTTCTCAAACAGCATCTTGCCAGCTTCTTCTATTTTTCCGTCAAGAAGCAGGCGGATCATGTCACTAACGGCCGTGTGATTTGGGCAGCCTTTTGTACAGGGAGCCTTTTTACATTGCAGGCAGCGCCTTGCCTCTTCGATGATATGCTTTGCCATGGTGACGTACTCCCAAAGTCTGGCACGATTGCAATTTTCCAGACAGTTGTCTTTTTATCCTGATCAGATCATCGCTTTTCGAACCTTTTCATCCAAGCGACGTACTGCAGAGCTTAGCACGGTCAATGTGGATGAAGTATACTCGACCACGGCCCAGGCCACAAAGGCAGAACACCGCCACAGTTTACGCTCCCGGCCTAAAGCCTTCAGTCTTTCAAGGTCCCAATAGAAAAAATCGCCTACATATTGCAACGTGGCGATCAAATCAGGGCGCACAGTAGGAGCTTCTTGCACCTGGTGCAGCATGTCAGACAGAAAACCACCCTCCCCCGCAGATCCGTGAGTCGAAGTTGCCTATGCTGTAGAACTCACATCAATGCCCCTTGCCCATCTCCCCGAAACGAAATCGGCAAACAACCTTTGGGCCAAGTAAGTCTTTCGGGACAGTTGGCCAAGCACTGTGGTCCGTTATCATGCTTTCGGGGTCGGACCAAGTGAACCCATTGAAATGGCGTAACTTTTGTTGAAAATGACCCCTAAAAATCCGCTTACAGGTCGATTTTTGTAGGCAAAATGGGGCTTCTAAGGATTTTACGAGCCGCCTCCGGTGCGCTCTCACCGTCGAACCCGAGTACGAAGGGGCCGAGCTTGATAAATATAAATTTCTATGATGATCTCCCCTTATGCTCAGACATTCCCGATTAGATTACCCCGACCATTTACACCATGTCATTGGCAAAGAAATTAAGAAACGCCCGATTTTTCTCGATGACTAAGATCACGAGGAGTTCCTCTCCCGCCTTGCACGGTTGCTGGCCGAGACGGAGACGGACTGCTTTGCCTTGGCGTTGCAGGATTCCCATTTTCATCGTTTGTTGTAGCCGAATGCCACCAATCTTTCACAGTTCATGCGTCACCCGAGGCGGATCAGCGTCTTGTCGGCTTTGTGCATAAGCGACTGGTGTTCGACCGTTACCGTCATAAAATGGATGGATGCTCTCAATCTGGTGATGAATCAGGGCCATTCTGATCAGGGTGTCGGCGGCATAGTTCAGCTAGTTTGCGGCTTGCCAGGGTCAGCTTTTTCAAGATTGCCGGGGTTTCAAAGCGTTCTGGCGACAGTTGTGTTAATGGCAGAATCTGGATCATGCTCAGCGCCTCCCCGTGACAATATGTATAGAAATTTGCCGTTTCCTATACATATCACCTGCGACATTTATAGAAAAGTGGGCTTTTGTATAGTGATGGTCACGAGTCACGACCTGGCTCCCGGCAGATGTGCGGAAAGTACGGAGTACAAAGGGGACGTTCTTAATAAATAAAAATTTTAGCACGAAGGAAAATGCGATAACAATAACGCGAATCAAGCGGCTCAGGCCGGTGCCACACAGGCACCAAACGGTTTCATCAATCAGTTCGGTTGTCCCGACAAAACCTCATCCCACCCTCCAACCAACAAAAACAAACGCCTTAAAGTACCCTTATGAAAGTGGGTTGTCAACGCAAGGGTCGAAAGCTCAGGGCCGGTGCTGATCGGACGGGGTCTGAATCTCCGGATAAATTTCACCAACCAGTTTGCCCAAGGTCATCCCCTGAATACCAATGGAGAAGACCACGACAATATAGGTGATGATCACAATGGTGGTGCGTTCTG
>JAIOSZ010000258.1 GCA_021107335.1 Desulfuromonadaceae bacterium
AGGCCTTGAGTAGCCGCGCCCGCAATTCCATCCGTGCATCACAAGGAACAGACTTCACGAAGCGAACGTGGAGGTCACCTGTTACCGCCTCGATACCCTGATGGAACAGGCAATGCGTCATGGCCGCATCGAGCAATGAACTGACCACCCCACCATGAAGAATTCCTTGGTAACCCTGCAGTCCTGGATGCGCTTGGAAGGTAGCATTGATATGCCCATCGTCACCAGGATGGAAGCTGAGCCCCAACGACAAGGGGTTTCTGCTGCCGCATAATAAGCAATTGGCATGCACATTACTTTGTGCCTCTGAGAGGTTATGGTTAATGGTCACAGGGGTTTTCTCCAGTCTCTAGAGAGCCTTTTAGATAGGCGTTGACCAGTTCCTCCGATGATGCTCCCTGCGCACCGACCAGCACAGCAATATTGTTGCTGGTGAACAGTTCTTGAGCACGGCGCCCCATGCCGCCGGCGATTATCAGATTAGCGCCCAGTTCGCTCAGCCAACGCGGCAGCAGTCCCGGTTCGTGGGGAGGCGGTTTATGATAGCTTTTGCCGAGAATCTCCTTGTTTTCCTCATCGACCTCGATGAGGACGAAGTGTTCGCAATGACCAAAATGCACGCACAGGGCTCCTTGGTGAAGGGGGATAGCAATTTTCAAAGTGTTGCTCCTTTTCAATTTTGGTTGTAATAAACAACGCTGTCCGTTCCGCTTGGTAGAAAAGTGTCGTCAACTACTGTTCATCGATTGGTGTGGAGATCCGCTGCTGACTTTGAATCGCCAAGTAGACCCGCAATGGTTTCCCAAAGCAGCCTCATATCTTTGGCTGCACCGCTGGAGGTGTATTCGACTAGAGCCTGTCCACAAATCTGGGCTTCGGTGACCGCCCGGTCGTAACGAATACGGCCCACCACCGGCACCCCTTGCTGATTGGCGTCCTGTTCGATGAGACGAGTCATGTCTTCATTAATGTCCCACTTGTTGATGCAGACGATCATAGGGGTACCAAAATGCTTGGCCAGGTCGGTGACCCGCTGCAGATCGTGGCGTCCGCTCATACTCGGTTCAGTAACTGCAAGGACCAGGTCGGCGCCGGTAAGCGAAGCGATAACCGGGCAACCGATGCCGGGCGAGCCGTCGATGATGACCAGCTCATGCCCCCTTTCCTGAGCAAGTTTTTTGGCCTGGGCGCGGACCAGGGTGACCAATTTGCCGGAGTTTTCCTGCGCGATGCCGAGTTTGGCATGTGCCATGGGACCGTGGCGGGTTTCGGAGAGGAACCATTGGCCGTTAATTGCCGGGCCGAATTCAATGGTCTTCTCCGGGCAGAAATGACTGCAGACGCCGCAGCCTTCACAGGCGATCGGATCGATCCGGTAGGCACCTTTATTGACCTTGATGGCGTCGAAGCGACACAGTTTCCGACAGGTACCGCAACCGTTGCAGCCTTCGGGTAAAATCTGTGCCATGGAACCGCCGGAAAACTCGTTGCGGCTGAAAATATCCGGCTTGAGTATCAGATGCAGGTCGGCCGCATCGACATCGCAATCGGCCAGCACGGTGCTTGGGGCCAGGGCCGCGAAGGAGGCGACTACCGAGGTCTTTCCCGTCCCCCCCTTACCACTGATAACCACCAGCTCTTTCATGGGTTGCTCCTTTCGCTGGATTTGATCTGCCGGCCAAGGATGGCTGTTTCCATAGCGGCCATCAGGCTGAAGAAGCGCGCTTTGAAATCGGGCAGAGCCTCACAGATAAGCTGCCCACGGGAATAGGCTTCGGCAACTCGCCGATCGTCCGGCAACTGCGCCAGAACTAGGATGTTTTGTTCGGTGCAGAAATCCAGCATTGGTTGGTCATTCAGCCCCGCCCGGTTGACCACAACACCGAAGGAAAGGTCCAGGGCGCGGACCACCTCCACGGCTAATTCAAGATCGTTCAACCCGAACGGGGTCGGCTCGGTCACCAGAACAACATAGTCGCAGTCACGAATACTTTCGATGACCGGACAAGAGGTCCCAGGCGGGGCATCAACGATAGTCACCTCCCCCTCTTCTGCTTTGGATTTCAGGGCTCGAATCAGCGGCGGGCTCATGACCTCACCGATGTTCAGCAGGCCCCTGGCGAAGATGATGGAGCCAGCCATTCCTTGATCAATAGAACCAATTTCTCTAGGGATTTCAGTGATCGCCTCTGCTGGACAGACGAGTAAACAGGCACCGCAGGCATGGCACATCTCGGGGAAGGTCACAACCTTCTCTGGCAAGCAAAGGAGGGCATTGAATTGACAGATTCTGCCGCATTTGCCGCAATGGATACATCGCCCCAGGTCTATTTGCGGGATCAGAGTAGTTGCCGGAGAGTGCTCGGTTAACTGCGGCTTTAGAAAGATATGGCCGTTTGGTGCTTCGACGTCGCAGTCGAGGTAAGTAACCTTGCGCCCCTGTTGTGAAAAAAGGTGGGCCAGGTTGGCGGCTATAGTTGTTTTGCCGGTGCCGCCTTTGCCGCTGGCAATGGCGATTTTCATGGGCATGTTGCGTTCCTTGTCGTAGAGGCAAAAGGGGAATTTTTAGACGCCACCCTTTGCATCGTTTGTGGTGGCTTCCCTGAGCTGCCCCTCTAGGTAGGCCTGTAGAGCATCCTCTACCGTACCGGTCGCTCCATGATAGATTTTAACGCCGGCGGCACTGAGGGATTTGAAGGCATTGGGACCGATAGCTCCGGTAATCAGGGCCTCCGCCTTATGATCCACGACTTTCTGTGCTGCCTGGATGCCAGCTCCACGGGCAGCGTTGACGCCGGCGCTGTTGTCAATCGATTCCCATTCATTCTTTTCCTGATCGTAGATCATCAGCCAGGCGGCGCGACCAAAGTGGGGATCGACTTGGTTTTCGGGAGAGGGATTTTGTGCGGTAATAGCGATTTTCATGTTCTGCTCCTTCAATGTGTTAGTTTTGAAGTATTTAGCATGGATGCATCGTTTATTGCCCTGTTGGTAGGAGCATCGCTTCCAGGGAACACTGTCACAATTGGGCAGAGGCAGTTGGCCTGCCAGCAACATATCTAGAACCTCGCTTACCTCGCCCCAAGTTCCCCACAGGATCCACAGACCTTCGGCTTTAAGGGCCGCCTAGAAACGGGGATAGATTCCGTCGCAGATCACGCCGTTTGCCCCATGCTCACGCAGCCAGCGAGGTACCAATTAGTAGAGAATAGCGATCCGAAACAGACGCTGTTCTTTGCTGAAACCTGCCATGCTTATCTACTTACCCGAAAGCGTTCCAGTCACAGGCCTCGTTGGCAAACAAACATAAAGCCTTTAAATGTTAACAGGTGGGGCAGGTCAAGAGGTTGCCGAGACAGTTAATTTTTAACCGTACCCATCCACTATTTATCGAAGGTTTTTGCGGGTTTTACAGTCCTGTATTGCAGCAATAAAGGGAAAAGGCAGCCAAGCGGCTGCATTTTCTTTTGTCGCACCGATGCCGGAAGATCGGGGCAAGAAGGGTCGTGACTATTTCAGCAGGGCCTCGGTTTTGGCGGCCATGATCAGGTCGTTGCGATGCAGGCCCTTGATCTTGTGGGTCCACCACTGGACCGTCACTTTTCCCCATTCGGTGAGGATCGCCGGGTGATGCCCTTCGGCCTCGGCCAGTTCGCCGACTTGGTTGGTAAAGGCCAGCGCCTCGGCGAAGTTGCGGAATTTAAAGGTCCGGCTCAAGCGCTCGACACCTTCAGCAGTCAAAATCTCCCAATCGGAAATTTGCTCACGAAAATCGGCGATCTCCTCCGAACTCACCAGCGGCGCACCGACCTGGCAGGCTTCGCATTGCAGTTCGCATAATTTTTTCATGCCCGACTCCTGTTCTCGCCGGCCCACTCTTGGAGGACCGGTCTCGTAAAAGGCGCATACGTCATTAGAATACCTAAAATGACGCCGATAACACAACTAGGTCGCGGCACTGCCGTCGGGGTGGAGCGTCTGAGTTAGCAGGGATTGCGAGAATCTGGCGATCTCGCACCTTTTTTGCCGACCTAAACAATCTGAAACAACTTATCAGAAAAAAAGTAGTGCCAGCCCTCAACCCTGTTACACCAATCTTATTGGCCAGGTGTGTCTAGAAAACTAGGGGCGATTCGCCTTCTTATTTAACCCCTCTCTGATGATTTCGTAAATAGATAGGGCATCTTTTCCCGCATTGTCCGCGATCTCCTTAATGCTCAACTCTTCTCGCGCCTGGATATCATTCTCAGCGAGGATTTGAAGCACGGTCTTGCTGCTGACCGAATACTCCTGGCAGAAATCAATTAGCGGTCTCTTTCCTAGTCCAGTTGGGGCTTGACTAGGAAAGGTTTTGTCCACTCGTTCACTTTCTGGCGAGATAATCAGGTAAATCTTTTTTGGAGAGGTTTGGTTTACTGCGGCAATTTCCTTCAAAGGCTGGTGGCTGTTTTCGACAATGAGGTCTGCATCTATCAGTCGCTGCATACTGAGCGTCAGATCTAGGTCCATCTTTTTGCAAAAAGTTTTAATTGATGACAGTTCTGCGTGGCCATAGGGTGGTTCTCCGTAGAATTTTTCAGCAGCGGCGCTGATTGATTCGCCTATTGAAACAATGATCGAGAAAGGCGGAACCTCAAAATAAGTGCCCAAAGAAAACAACACGACAAGCACCAATGCGGCGTTAAACTCCCGGGTAAATAGCTTGAACTCTTTGGCTTTGTTTTTCATGTATGCAATTACGGCATTCCAGTTGTAATAGGTATGTAGGAGAATGGCCAGCAGGAAAAGCACCCCCAGGTTGATATGTAGGTTTCCCCACTCGCCTTTGGTAAGCCCCCAGAGTTGATAATTGGCCCAATAGGCGACCCGGCCTGCCGGCGCTATGTAGAGGACAACACTGGTCAGCATCAACAGAATGAAACTCAATAGAGCCGTCAATGATGTGATTTTTCGAATCATTTGTATATTCTCCACTTGCGGTAAGGGTAGTGTCCGATAGCTTGGCTATATCTATATATGCACATATCTAGACTGTCAATGGATTCAGGCGTTTGAAAACTGAGCCTTGCTGTAATCTGTTGCCGATTCCTAGAAGTCACCACTTCTTGAACATGAAAAACCCGCTTGGCTAATTAGGCAGGTTTTTCTCGCATTGCAGGGTTCGCAAGAATCTCAGATCTTAACCACATCTGACCCATAGAATAATCTGGTCCAATATGTTGGACACTTTCTTCCTTCTGAGAGTTGCAGGCTAGACTCCTGGTGGCAATTCGGCAGTCAATATCAACATTACCAACCCAGACCCATCTGCCAAGCCCAAACTCAACAATTAAAACAGAAAAGGCCACCTCCAAAAATGAAGATGACTTCCCTAACTGTCATCGCCGTGAAAAAGCGGTGTTCTGGATCAGGCTAGACGATAAGGTCTAAATGGTGCGCTGCACTGGGAAGGTCCGAAGGACTTGAAGAGAGTTTTTTCCTGCCGGAACTTTCTGTTTTTTACTGCAGCAATGCGTAAGGCCCGTCGCTTACAGCCCAAGCCTTTCTTCAATAATATGGAATCTAACCGTTCACCAGTTTTTCC
>JAIOSZ010000283.1 GCA_021107335.1 Desulfuromonadaceae bacterium
AGGCCGAAGGCGAATTCGCCTTTGCTGGTTTCGAGGGCGATGGCGGTGGTCATGGTGCGGGTATAACCGCGAATGTTACCGCCAAGCATCATCGCCACACCAACCTCGGCGATTACCCGGCCGAAGCCGGCGATAACAGCCGCCATGGCGCCGAAGCGAATTTCCTGTAATAATTGTAGGGAGCTCTGCAGGGAACTGGCACCCAGGGTCAGGGCAGTGGGCATGATCCGTTTGTCGGCGGCGCTTAAGGCGCCCAGGGTATAGTTGGCAATGATCGGGGTGGCCAGAATCGTCTGGCCAATAACCATAACCCAAGGGGTAAAGAGCAGCCCCAAGCTGCCTAGAGGCCCCATACGGCTAAAGAAGCCGTAACACACCAGGCCGACGACTACCGTAGGTAGGGCCATCAGGGTGTTGAGCAGGGTAATGACCATGCGCTTGCCAGGAAACTCGCAGGTGCCGATGATCAGTCCCGCCGGAACGCCGAGCAGAGACCCTATGATGATGGCAATGGTCGACACGTACAGCGAAGTCCAGATCGTCATGTAGACTTCAGGGTCGTAAGAAAAGATCAGTTGCAGGGCCTGAATCAGCGAGTCGAGCAGAAAGTCCAAAGGGACGCTCCTTGCAGCTTAGAATAAATAATGGGAAAACCCTTTGACGCCGGTAATTGCAGGTCGATTATGGCTGACCCTTTAAGGGGGCTAAGGATATATAAACTGAGACATTAAAGTCAATGCCGATAAGCAATAATCTATATGGCGGGATTTTAACCTTTTCATTCAGATAGGGCCAGGATTACTTCAACGTCAGCCTGTTTTGCGGCCTGGGCAAAACTGGACGATTAAACTGACAGGGCAAGCAGAGGAGGTGCATTATGCTGGGTGCCATCGCCGGTGATATTATCGGTTCCCGTTTCGAGCGGAATAATCACAAGAGCAAGAGTTTTGAGCTGTTTACCGGCGACAGTTGTTTTACCGATGATTCGGTGTTGAGCGTGGCTTTGGCCGACAGCTTGTTGAGGGGCAGTTCTTTTGCCCGCAAGCTCAAAGAATATTTTTGCCGATACCCCCACGCGGGCTACGGTCGTCGCTTTCAGCAGTGGGCGGCGAGTGACCTCGAGCCAGCTTATGGGTCTTATGGTAACGGTTCGGCTATGCGGGTCAGTCCGGTAGGCTGGTATTTCAATGACCTGTCCACGGTTCTCAGTGAGGCCCGTAATAGCGCCGCCGTTACTCACGACCATGTCGAAGGAATCAAAGGAGCCCAGGCTGTCGCAGCCGCCATTTTTCTGGCCCGCGTCGGAGAAAACAAGGCGGATATTCGGCACTTTATCGTGGAACAATTTGGTTACCGTTTCGATTTTAGCCTCGACGATATCCGACCCACCTATCGGTTTGATGTCACTTGCCAGGGCTCTGTGCCTCAAGCGCTGCAGGCTTTTTTCGAGGCTAGCGATTTCGAGGATGCCATTCGTAATGCCATCTCCATCGGCGGCGATAGCGACACTATCGCTTGCATTACCGGCGGCATCGCTGAGGCATTTTACGGTGAGGTTCCGGTCTCGATAGCCGAACAGGTCTGGATTCGTCTCGATGCTCCTTTGGCCATCGTGATCAGGCAATTTCTATCAGTTCTGACCGAAGGATAAACGGTAGTATCGTTTTTTTAAACGATTCATTAACTAAATAACCTTAGGTGTTTAACAAGCAAAAGGCCCCCACCAAACGGTGGAGGCCTTTTGCTTATTGCATGTCATGCCTTGAGCTAGGCGCAGTGTTTCGGGCCACGCTTCAGCTGAACAAGATCGGCCCCAAGAGCTTCGGCGATCTGCTTCAACTCACTCATGCGCATGTGCTTGCCGTACACTTTAAGGTTAACATCCGCAACGGCCCCGATGAGGTAACGAGGGTTTTTCGAGCCGTCCACAAACTTCTTGCGTTCCCGATAAAAAATTGTTCCTGCCATAGTCTCCTCCTACTGCTTAGGTGTACCGCTCTAAATAGCGGTAGATACAGTTGCAGTTACATAATACCATCAAGCCACCGAAGGAAATCAACTGACCCTCGATTTCGCGATCTTTTGAGGGGATTGCACTGGGACAGGATAAGGTCGTATGATTAAAACTCAGGTGTTACAGCGGTTCAATATCATGTAATTCTAGGATCTTCTGCCTAGTACATCATCTTTAGGAGCCCGTTTTGTCTCAGCCCGATTATCTGCAACTCCTCGATCATCTCTATGATGGCCTCTATTTCGTCGATCCTCAGCGAAAAATAACTTTTTGGAATCGTACCGCTGAGCAGATCACGGGATTTACCGCCGACGAGGTGATCGGTAGTCACTGTTACGATAATATCCTTAACCATGTCGATGCTGAAGGGAACGCTCTATGTGAAAGCGGTTGTCCGATGGCCAAGGCGATGGATACCAATGCCAGCATCGAGTCGGAAGTCTATCTGCGCCACAAACAGGGGCACAGGGTGCCCGTGGCGGTGCGTATTCGCCCGTTACCCGGGGCTGAGGGCCAGGTTCTTGGAGGAATCGAACTGTTTCAGGATCTTAGCGAAAAGACCGGCGTGCTGCGGCAGTTGGAGGAATTACGGCAACTGGCGCTGGTCGATAGCCTGACCGGTCTGGCCAATCGCAATTATTTTGAGCGGGAAATCGAGGGCCATCTGCAGGAGCAGGCTCGTTATGGATGGCCTTTTGGTTTGTTGTTCGTTGATATCGACAACTTTAAGCAGGTCAATGATAATTATGGCCATGAGGTCGGTGATCGAGTGTTGCAGATGGTGGCCAGAAACCTCAAGCATATCTGCCGGCCCTTTGATGTGTTTGCTCGCTGGGGTGGTGAAGAATTTATCGGACTGGTGCGCAATATTCAAGGCCCGGAGATGAAGGTCATTGCAGAGAGGCTGCGCATGCTGATTGAAAACTCTCAGCTGCAACAGGGTGATGGTTTCGTGGGCGTTACGGTTTCCGTTGGCGCGACCCTGGCGCGAGTCGGAGATACGTTGTCCGATCTTGTTAATAGGGCGGATGAACTGATGTACCGGAGTAAAAGCAAGGGAAAGAACTGTGTGACTACAGATTTTTAAACGTTTTTCCAGTCAAATGGTCATTAAAAAAGCCCCGCCGAAATAACTCGGCGGGGCTTTTTTACTGTGGTGCTCTGGCAAAAAAGCGGGTCAGCAGAGAACAACGCAGTTGCGGCCCTTCTCTTTGGCCCGATACATAGCCTGGTCGGCACGTTTTATCAGTGCTTCAATGGAATCATCTCTATCATTAAGCAGGGCGACCCCGATACTGATGGTAATAGAAAGAGAGTTACTGATTTGCGGTAGAGGCATGGACTCAACGGCTGTGCGCAATCGTTCTGCGGTGAGCAATGCGTCTTGCTGGCTGGTTTGTACCAGCAGCGCGGCGAATTCTTCGCCGCCGAAGCGGGCAAAGAGGTCGGTTTCTCGCAGAACCTTTTGGGCTTTTTCCGTTAGGTTCTTTAGTACCTCATCGCCGGCATCGTGGCCATAAGTGTCGTTAACCTGCTTAAAGTAGTCGATGTCGAGTAGCAGCAGGCAGAGGGGGGCTCCGTAACGGACACTCCGGGCCAGCTCTTCCTTGCCACGGTTGATGAAATAACGGCGGTTTTTAACTCCGGTCAGGGAGTCGGTTATGGCCAGATTGCGCAACTCGTTTTCCATGCGTTTGCGCTCAGAGATATCGCGGCAGATGCTCAGAATGGCCGGCAGACCATCGTATTCGATGCGCCGGGAGTTGGTCCAGACCAGCAGTTCGTGGTTGTCTTTGCTAAGATGATGAGCCTCAAAGGAGGCTTGGCCGTCTCGGTCGATCTTTGTTAGTAACTTTGGCGAGCTGACGGCCGTTTGAGTCACTTTAAGCTGCTCAGGTGACATGCCCAGTAGCTCCTCGCGGTTGTAGCCGAGGCGCTCACAGGCCAGCCGGTTGACATCCAGCAGTCGCCCGGAATAGTCGTGGATGAAGACCGCATCGCCGGCTGAGTCGAAAAAGGTCCGGTATTTGCGGACCGATGACTTCAAAGCTTCCTGCAACAGTTTGCTGTCGGTGATATCCCGGGCAATGGCAAAGATTTCCTGCCGGTCTCTATCGGCGGAAGAATTCCACGAAAACCAGCGATAGCGGCCGTCCTTGCAACGTAGGCGGTTTTCTGAGCCGGAGGTCTGTTGTCCCAGCAGTAAGCGTTCCTCCGTTTCGATGACGTTGGCAAGATCGTCCGGATGAACCAGGTCCAGCCACGGTTTACCTCGCAGCTCAGAAATGTTCCAGCCTAGGGTGCGGGTCCAGGAAGGGTTGAAATCCTTGATGTCACCGTCGAAGCCGATCACACACATTAGATCGAAAGAGGCTGCAAAGATCCGCTGGCGATCGTCCATGGCCAGTTTGCCCTCGGTTATGTCACGGATATTGGCCGCGACATAACTGATATAGCCCTTTTTTTCGTGCACCGGATGAAAGGTGATGGCGCATAGCCGACGGCCGGTCACGGGAAAGGTAATCCAGCGTTCGTAGCGGACAGTCTCTCCATTGAAAGCCCGAATTAAATGAGGCTTGATGGAGCGATCAAAGTTTTCTGAGTCCAGCAAGTCAGCGATCTTCTTACCTATAATATCCTGTCGGTCTGTACCAAAGGAATGCAGGTAACTATCGTTGACTGTACGGTAGATATAATCATGGTCAACCAGAGCTACCAGATCGGGAGTCGAGGAAACGATTCCTTTGTAGTGCTCCAGATCTTTGTTCGCTTGTTGCAGAGCCTGGGTCCGTACTTCAACCCTTGCTTCCAATGCGAGGTTGGCCTGATGCAGGGCGGCTAGTTGCTGGTGGGCTGCCCCCAATTCTGTTTCAAGTTGCGACCGAGTCTTGTCAACATCCGTTTCCATGGAAGTCCTTATATCGTGAATTTCTTACTACTCGATTTGCAAATCTTGAACAGGATTTAGCCGCCATAATGCGCCGAGCCAGTAGCCGTGAATTATTGCGACCTACTGTAACAACAATGTATTGCAGACTAAAATAAAAAATCACGGCAACCGTAACACAGGATGATCCGTAGTTCTATATTTGTTGCTGGCAGGGAGAAAGGGGGAGGCAATTCTCCTACCTTTGGTTCGATAAGATTGACGCTTTACGGTTGAGATTCCCTTACACTGGTTGTTGGCGAATCATTGGCGCGGTCGCAGACCTGCCTCAATCTCGCTCTGTTTTGGGACGGTATAGCAGCAGCAGCGACTTAATCGATGGTCAGTTTAAAGGGACATCAGTGTGGTGCTGTCTTTCTGTAAG
>JAIOSZ010000121.1 GCA_021107335.1 Desulfuromonadaceae bacterium
GAAGGGGTGCAGATTCTTATCGGTAGCGCCGACAATCATAGCGAAATCGAAGGCTGTAGTCTGGTGACTTCCTGCTACTCTAGCCACCGCGGCACGACCGGCATTCTGGGGGTGATCGGACCAACACGCATGCCCTATGCCATGGTTATCCCGTTGGTCGACTATGCCGCAACCCTGGTGAGCGATATTTTGAATAGCGAATCGGAATAAGAAGAATAAAGGAGAGAAAACCCTTGCCAAAGAATAAGAAACACGAACAGGATGAAGCCGCGGACGCAAATCAGGAGGCCCAGGACGGGACTTCGCCAGTGGCCGAAGAGGGTGCGATTTCTGCGGAGGAAGTCCTCGCCGAAAGTCGGGCCGAGGCCCAAAAAAACTGGGATTTGTATCTGCGTGAGCGGGCTGAGTTGGAGAACTACCGTAAGCGCATGCAACGGGAAAAAGAGGACCTAGCTCGCTTCGCTAACGAAAACCTTCTGCGCGAAATGCTGCCGATTCTTGACAATCTGGAACGGGCCGTAGCCCACGCTGAGCAGGAGCAGGAAGGCGGTCTACTCGAAGGGGTACAGATGACCCTCGAACAGTTCCGCAAGACCCTCGAGCGGCTCGGCGTCGTCCCGGTGGCTGCCATTGGCCAGCCCTTCAGCCCCGACTTTCACGAAGCCATGGGTCAGCTGGAAAGCAGCGAGCAGGCTCCGAACACCGTAGTGCAAGAAATGCAGAAGGGTTACACCCTCAACGACAGGCTGTTGCGACCGGCATTGGTAATGATTGCCAAAGCCCCAGCGGCACCGACGAAGGATTCACAATAATCGGTCTTTGATTTTACGCTAAGCCATATAAAGAAAACATCTACAAGGAGGAAATAAAGTTATGGGTAAAGTAATCGGTATAGACCTTGGCACCACCAATTCATGTGTTGCCGTCATGGAAGGTGGCGAGCCCATCGTCATCGCCAATGCAGAAGGCAACCGGACCACGCCGTCCATGGTCGCCTTTTCCGAGAGCGGTGAGCGGTTGGTCGGTCAGCAGGCTAAACGCCAAGCGGTGACCAACCCGGAGAATACGCTGTTCGCCATCAAGCGCCTGGTTGGCCGTAAGTACGACAGTGATGCGGTACGCAAGGATATCGATATCAGCCCCTTTAGTATCATCAACGCTGACAATGGTGATGCCTGGGTTGAAGCCCGCGGCAAAAAATACAGCCCGCCGGAAATTTCGGCCATGATCCTGCAGAAGATGAAGAAAACTGCCGAAGACTACCTGGGCGAGGCGGTAACCGAAGCGGTCATTACCGTTCCGGCTTACTTTAACGACTCCCAGCGTCAGGCCACTAAGGATGCCGGAAAGATCGCAGGTCTTGAAGTTTTGCGTATCATCAACGAGCCGACTGCTGCTTCCTTGGCCTATGGTCTGGACAAGAAGGGCGAAGAGAAAGTTGCCGTCTTTGACCTCGGTGGCGGTACTTTCGATGTCTCCATCCTCGAATTGGGCGATGGCGTATTCGAAGTTAAATCGACCAACGGTGATACCTTCCTCGGCGGCGAGGACTTCGACCAGCACATCATCGATTATGTGGCTGCCGAGTTCAAAAAAGATCAGGGCATCGATCTGCGGGGCGACAAAATGGCCCTGCAGCGCCTCAAGGAAGCCTGTGAAAAGGCCAAGTGCGAACTCTCCAGCTCCATGGAGACCGACATCAATCTGCCCTTTATCACCGCGGATCAGTCTGGCCCCAAGCACATGAATATCAAGCTGACCCGCTCCAAGCTGGAAAGCATCTGTGCCAGCCTCCTCGATCGTCTGGTGGAGCCTTGCCGTACTGCCCTTAAGGATGCCGGACTATCTGCTTCGGATATCGACGAAGTACTGTTGGTCGGTGGCATGTCTCGTATGCCGGCGGTACAAAGCAAGGTGCAGGAGATATTCAACAAGGCACCTAACAAGGGAGTCAATCCCGATGAAGTGGTCGCTATCGGCGCCGCGATTCAGGGTGGAGTTCTCAAGGGCGACGTCAAAGACGTATTGCTGCTCGACGTTTCTCCTCTGTCTCTGGGTATCGAAACCCTCGGTGCGGTGATGACCAAACTCATCGAAAAAAACACCACTATCCCTTGCAAGAAGAGCCAGATCTTCTCCACTGCGGCCGACAATCAGCCGGCTGTATCGGTTCACGTGCTGCAAGGTGAGCGGGAAATGGCGGAAGGCAACAAGACCATCGGTCGTTTTGAGCTGGTCGGTATTCCCGCCGCTCCCCGGGGCGTGCCTCAGGTTGAGGTTACCTTCGATATCGACGCCAACGGAATCCTGCATGTTTCCGCCAAGGATCTCGGTACCGGTAAGGAACAGTCGATCCGCATTACTGCTTCCTCCGGTCTTAGCGACGAAGAGATCGATAAGATGGTCAAGGATGCTGAGACCCATGCTGACGAGGACAAAGAGAAAAAGGAACTCGTCGAGGTGCGTAATCAGGCTGACGGCATGGTCTATACCACCGAAAAATCCCTCAAGGAGCATGGCGACAAGGTTGACGAAGAGACTCGCAAGAATATCGAGCAGGCTCTTGAAGAGTTGAAAAAAGCCATGGAAGGGGACGATTCTGCCGACATTAAGCAGAAGACCGAAGCCCTGGCGACCGCTTCTCACAAGCTGGCCGAAGCCATGTACAAGCAAGAAGAGGCTGGCGACGCAGGTGCTGAAGGCGCTGCTGAAGACGAAGAAGCCGCTGATGAAGGGGTTGTCGACGCTGAGTTTGAAGAAGTGGACGAAGACAAGGCCTAACCCAGCGTTAAAGCTCATGTTGTACCTATGACGGCAGGAGCCGGGGAAACCCGGCTCCTGTTGCTGTTCACAGATTCTGCGTCGGGTCCCTGCCCGGCGGTCATTTCCCTAGGGGCACGAACTTGGAAAAGCGCGATTATTATGAGGTGCTCGGCGTCCACCGCAACGCCGACGAAACCGAACTCAAAAAGGCTTATCGGAAACTGGCCATTAAGTATCACCCCGATAAGAATCCCGGAAATAAAGAGGCAGAAGAAACTTTCAAGGAGCTCTCCGAAGCCTATTCGGTTCTTTCCGACCGCCAGCAGCGGGCCACTTACGACCAATACGGTCATGCTGGTCTCGGTGGCGGCGGTGGAGGAGGAGGTGGTTTCTCCAGCAGTGGTTTTGGCGGCAGCCCCTTTGAGGACCTGTTTGGCGATATCTTTGGCGATCTATTCGGTGGTCGAGCCGGTGGTCGCACCAGTCGTGGCCAGCGCGGCGATGATCTGCGTTATAATTTGGGCATCAAATTTGAGGATGCGGCATTTGGTCTTGAAACCAAGGTTCAGATTCCCCGCTATCAGACCTGCGAGCCCTGCGATGGCTCGGGCGCCAAGCCTGGCACTAGCCCCCGCACCTGCGAGGTCTGTCGCGGGGCTGGACAGGTACGCTACCAGCAGGGATACTTCTCTTTGACCCGTCCCTGCCCAGAATGCAACGGTGCCGGTCAGGTCATCGACCAACCTTGCACCGATTGCGGTGGCCAGGGCCGAGTCAAGAGTAAGAAGACCCTTTCCCTGAAGATCCCGGCCGGGGTGGAGAGTGGTAGCCGCCTTAAGCTTACCGGTGAAGGGGAGCCGGGGCTACAGGGAGGCCCTCCCGGCGATCTCTATGTGGTGATCAACGTCCAGGAGCATCCGCTGTTTCGCCGCGAAGGACAGGAGATTATCTGCGAAATTCCAATTTCCTTTCCTCAGGCCGCCCTCGGCTGCGACTTGGAAGTGCCGACCCTAGAGGAAAAAATGACCATCAAGGTTCCCTCCGGCACCCAATCGGGCAAGGTGGTCCAGTTGCCGAGTAAGGGATTCCCTTCCCTGCAGGGCTATGCCCGTGGCGATCAGCTGGTGGTGTTGCGGGTCGAAACCCCCACCAAATTGACCGCCCGGCAGAAGGAATTGCTGGAAGAATTCGCCCTTGAGGGGGGGCAGGACATCCACCCCATGGGTAAGAGCTTTTTGGAAAAGGTTAAGGAACTGTTCGGCTGAATCAGCCACCACCCAGGTACGGGAGCGCAAAGGTGATATCGTCAAGTCATGCTGTAGCGAATAGAACCGCGGTGTTGCGTCAAGGCTCCGCTTCGATCTTGCTAGGGATGTTGACCCTGCTACTGTTATGGTCCGTCAGCGGGGTGTCTATGGCCGCGATGGAACCGGCTGATGGCGCCTTGCAGCAGGGACTGCACTATTACCGGATGGGGGAACTAGACCGGGCTCAGGCGGTGTTGCTCGATTACTTGGCCGGGCAGACGGATCCGGTCCAAGAACCAGAAGCACTCCTGGTGCTAGCTCGTATTTATCAACAGCATGGCCGTTATGATCAGGTGCTGCACTATTTGCAGCGTGTTCCAAAGACCCTGCGTGGCAGTGAAACTAAACTGCTAGAAGGAGCTGCGCTGGTTCGGTTGGGCCGCAGCGAAGAGGGCCTTACCCTGCTGGCAGGGATCGATGACAATCGCCTGTCCCGTTCCGATCAGGGATGTCGCCTGGCCGACTTGGCAACAGGTCATCTCGATCAGCAGCATTGGCTGCAGGCACTCTATTTTATTCATGCTTACTTGCCTCTGGCCGCCGATCGGGAGCAGACCGATACGCTGTTGCAACGAACGGGTGAAGTGGTAACCGATCAACTTAGTGAGGCACAACTCGCCGAAGCGGTTTTTATGTTTCAGGGCTCTGCAGTCGGTCAGGCTGCCGGCCTACAACTAGCGCTACGCAACTGGCACAATGGCAACGAGCTTGCGGCTCGTCGTCAGATTGAAAGAGTGCTGCAACAGCCCAATGCTTTTCCGGGCCGGGAAGAAGCGGTGAAATTACGCGATCGCCTGTTTGGAGCACCGGTTAAGAGTCGAGTGCTGGGGGTGATTTTGCCCTTGTCAGGGCGTTACGCGGTCTTTGGCAAGGCCGTGCGGCAGGGCATAGAACTGGCTCTGGAGCAGCTCTGCAATGCCGAGTACCCAGTAAAACTACTGTTTCGTGACAGCGCCGGAGATGCAGCTCTTAGTGCGCGGGCGGTATCGGAGTTGGCTAATTCCGGTCAGGCCTTGGCCGTGCTCGGCCCCCTCACCGGAACCGCCGCCAAAGGGGCAGCGGCGCGGGCGCAGCTAGAACGTCTACCGTTGCTGGCCCTGAGCCAGCGCAACGGCTTGGCAGAAATTGGCCCCTATGTCTTTCGTAGTTCCCTGACCAGTTCTATGCAGGCTCGAGCCCTGGCGCGCTATGCGATCGAGGTACGGGGCCTGCGCACCTTCGCTGTGCTGGCGCCCGACAATCGTCTGGGGCAGGAGATGAGCAGCCGTTTTGCAGCCGAGGTGGAGCAACGGGGTGGTCACATCGTCGCGTCGCGACGTTACGTCGCCGACGCCACCGATTTTCGGCGCCAGATATTGCTGCTCAAGGGCGAGAATCCCGACGCCCCGGAACAACCGGAAACGCCTGCCACGCCGGAAGCTGAACAAGAGTTGCCACCGTTGCCCTTCGAGGCGCTGTTCATTCCCGATTACGCCGAGAGGGTCGGCTTGATTGCACCGCAGCTGGCTTATTACGGGGTGCGGGATGTGCCCCTGTTGGGTATCAATGGCTGGAACGATCCGGAACTACTGCGTATGGCTGGCGGTTATGTCGAGGGCGCAATTTTTAGTGATGGCTTTTATCGCTACAGCCCCTATCCCTTTGTGCAGGCCTTCGTCAATAGCTACTTTGAGCGCTACGGAGCCGAGCCGACTATTCTTGAAGCTCAGGGTTACGATGCGGCCGGCATCTTGCTGGCACAGATCAGCCGCGGCGAGCAGCTGTCGCGGGACGATTTGCGTAATGCGCTGAGTCAATTGCGAAATTATCCCGGGGTGGCTGGGGCGACTTCTTTTGATGCTCAGGGGGATGCGCAGAAGGTGTTGTTTCTGCTGCAGGTGCAGAATGGGAATATTGTGCAGATCAACTGAGGCGTTACTTCCGATCGATTGATAGATACAAAACAGGCCGGTTGCTTACTTAAGCAGCTGGCCTGTTTTGTTTCATTAAACCAAGGGTTGCGTCCCCGCCCGACTTAAAGTTTGGTGTGGGTCAGTTTTCCGGCTGCCCTGTATAAACCTTCAAGACCGCAGGGTTGCGCCCCCGCCCGACGCCCTACTCTTTTTACACGCCAAAAAAGAGTAGGCAGAAAAAGGCGCCCCAACTCCTTGCCCTTCGGGTACCCTACGCTGCGCAGACGTTTTGCGGGCGGGGAAAAACTCGCTGCGCTCAGACATTCCCCCGCCTGATCGCAAAACGTCCACTTCGCTTCGGCTGCGTCACAGGGGGTGGAAGGGCAAAAGTCTTACAGCTTGAAGCTTTTCGTTTGATGGTTTTCACCCCCTGTGAGTGCCGCCAAACACAGGGGCCAATAAGGGGCTACGAGTCAAATTAAAAAACTAAGGCCGGCCACTTTGTTAAGTGACCGGCCTTTTGTGTATTCAATGTGGACTACCGTAAAGTTCAATCCTCCGGTTTTTCGCTCAAGACCCGATCAGCTTCCTCCAGCATCTCTATGATCGAGATATGCTGCGGACAGGCTTTTTCGCATTGACCGCAGCGGGTGCAATTACT
>JAIOSZ010000231.1 GCA_021107335.1 Desulfuromonadaceae bacterium
TATCGACAAACTGCTCGGAGACGGCGCAGAAATGATCGTCCTTACCGGTGGCATGTCGGTCGACCCGGACGACCTGACCCCGGCTGGAATTCGAGCTAGCAGCGCACGGGTCATCAGCTACGGCGCCCCCACCTATCCCGGAGCCATGTTTATGCTGGCCGAACTGCGCGGGGTACCGATGGTCGGCCTGCCCGGTTGCGCCATGTATCACAAGGCAACCATCGTTGAACTCATTATCCCTCGCCTGCTGGCCGGCGTAACAGTGACCCGCGAGGACATTATCGCTCTCGGCCACGGCGGAATCTGTGCCAGCTGCCAAGAGTGCCGTTATCCCGATTGCGGCTTCGGAAAATAGCCAAGTTCTGCAGGGCCGGTCCGAGGTACCACTCGGATCGGCCCTGCATGTTTGCAAATGGGGGGCAGCCGAATGGTCGGTCTGCATGAAACCCTACAACCCTAGAAGGAGGAACAGAGTCATGGGATTGGTCAAGAAGATACTCAAAGTCAACGGCATCGAACGGGCTGTTATCGTTGATCAGGACGCACTGTTGTCCGACGTGATCCGCAAGCAGTTTCAGCTGACCGGCACTAAGGTCGGTTGCGGCACCGGCACCTGTGGAGCCTGCAACGTGATCCTGAACGGCAAGCTGGTGCGTTCCTGCGTCACCCGCATGAAACGAATCGACAATTGGTCGACCCTCACCACCGTCGAGGGCCTCGGCACCCCACAAAACCTGCACCCTGTGCAGAAGGCCATCATCAAGCACGGCGCCCTGCAGTGCGGCTTCTGTACTCCGGGCTTTGTCGTCTCCATCAAGGCGCTGCTCGACGTAAACGCCAGTCCCACCCGTCAGGACGTGCGCGACTGGTTCACCAAGTACAAGAACGCTTGCCGCTGCGTCGGTTACATGTCCCTCGTCGACGCGGCGCTGGATGCCGCCAAGGTGCTGCGTGGCGACATGGACGAATCCATGCTCGACTACAAAGACAACAACGACGGCAAAATTTACGGCACCCGCTACCCCCGCCCCACCTCAGTGGCCAAGGTCTGTGGTTTGTGGGATTTCGGTGCAGACAAGCGCGAGCAGCTGCCTGAAGGCACCCTGTATTGTTCGCTGGTCTACGCTGACGTCGCCCATGCCAATATCAACGGCGTCGACACCAGCGACGCCGAAAAGATGCCGGGCGTGGTGAAGATTGTCACCGCCAAGGACATCCAAGGTAAAAACCGTATCACTGGCCTGATCACCTTCCCGACCAATAAAGGTGACGGCTGGGAGCGTCCGATCCTGTGCGACAAGAAGGTCTTCCAATATGGCGACGCCATCGCCATCGTCTGCGCCCAGACCCAGGCCCAGGCCGACAAGGCTGCCAAAGCAGTCAAACTCGACCTCGAAGTACTGCCTCACTACATGAACGCCATGGCCGCCATCGCCGAGGATGCGATTGAAATTCATCCTGGCACCCCCAACCTCTACTTCACCCAGGGCCTGAAAAAAGGTGAAGAAACCGCGCCGATCATGGAAAAAGCCGCTCACGTTGTCGAAGGCGAGTACTATCTCGGTCGTCAACCACAGATGCCTCTCGAGTCCGACATCGGCTTCGCCTATACCAACGAAGAAGGCAAGGTGGTCGTCAACTCTAAATCCATCGCGATTCAACTGCACGTAGCGATGATCGCGCCGGGGCTCGGCTTGGACCCGGAAAACTTGGTCGTGGTGCAGAATCCCTGCGGTTCCTCCTTCGGCTACAAGTTCTGCCCCAGCAACGAAGCCTTGGTAGCCGCCGCCACCATGGCCACCGGCGTACCCTGTTACCTCGAGTACA
Organism: Desulfuromonadaceae bacterium; assembly: GCA_021107335.1. Taxonomy (GTDB): domain Bacteria; phylum Desulfobacterota; class Desulfuromonadia; order Desulfuromonadales; family Syntrophotaleaceae; genus Syntrophotalea_A. The sequence goes on from JAIOSZ010000231.1 coordinate 1,828, forward strand.
GCTGGGCTCAGCTGCAGTTCTACACCGGCAAGCGTTCCCCCTTCTGGTTCAAAGCCAAGCTGGCTGCCGATGAAAACGGTAAATTCCTGGCCACCGAAACCGAATGGCATGTCGACCACGGTCCCTACTCCGAGTTCGGCGACCTGCTGACTATCCGTGGCATGCAGTACGCCTTCTCCGGCTACGACATCGCTAACATGCGCGGTCAAGGCCATACGGTTGCCACCAACCACTGCTGGGGCGCTCCTTTCCGTGCCTACGGTTCACCCCAGTCCTTTTTCGCCTCCGAGTCGCTAATTGACGAGTTGGCCAAGAAGATGGGTAAAGACCCCTTCGACCTGCGCGAGCTAAACTGCTACCGCGAAGGCTCCACCACTCCAACCCAGCAAACTCCGGAAGTCTTTGTCTTCCCGAAACAGTTCGAAGCTCTGCGTCCCAAGTACGAGCGGGCCAAGCAACTGGCCGCGCAGAACAGCACCGAAACCAAAAAACGCGGCGTTGGCGTTTCCCTCGGCATCTACGGTTGCGGCCTTGATGGCCCCGATACTTCCGAAGCCTGGGCCGAACTGCTGTCCAACAACGAGTTCATGATCGGCAACAGCTGGCAGGATCACGGCCAGGGCGCTGACATCGGTACCCTCACCCATGCTCACCAAACCCTGACACCCCTGGGTGTGCGGCCGGAACAGATCCATTTGTGCATGAACGACTCCAGCATGACTCCCAACTCCGGTCCTTCCGGCGGCAGCCGCCACAATGTCGTCACCGGTAATGCTATCCGCGTTGCCTGCGAAATGCTTATGGAGGGCATGAAAAAGGCCGATGGCAGCTACCGCACCTTTGATGAGATGCAGGCCGATGGTATCGACACCAAGTATCTCGGCAAGTGGACCACCCCCTGCACCGAGTGCGACGTCGAAACCGGCAAGGGCCACCCCTTCTGCATCTACATGTACGGTCTGTTCCTGTCTGAAGTTGAAGTCGACATCACCACCGGCAAGACCAAGGTTACCAAGATGACCCACGTCGCCGACGTCGGCACCATCACCAACCAATTGGCCGTCGACGGTCAGATCTACGGTGGCCTGGCCCAGGGTATCGGTTTGGCTCTAACCGAGGACTTTGAGCACATCAAGAAGCACTCCAACATGATCGGTGCGGGCTTCCCGTTCTGCAACGATATCACCGACGATCTGGAGATCATCTACGTCTGCGAGCCGCGCGAGCACGGTGCCTCCGGTGCCGGCGGGGTCGGGGAGCTGCCTCTGACTGCTCCCCATTGCGCCATTATCAACGCCATCGATGATGCCTGCGGCGCTCGTATCCGTCACCTTCCGGCCTATCCGGAGAAGGTGCTGGCGGCCCTCAACTCGAAGAAGAAGGCCTTCGACGTGGCCGACGCCATTGCCCTTGGTTACACCTCCGATGCGGTCGATTCGGTTCCGCCGAAGCCTGAGGATGTGATCAACGCCTTGGCTGAAATGGAAACCGAAAAGGTATAACCCTGTAAATTCTCCGGCGGTGCTGACGATCCATTCCGGGAGTCGCCAGCCCCCCCTATAACCGGAGATCATGATGCTGGGGAGTCGCCATCCAGGCGGCTCTCCAGCATCTATTACTTTGATTCACAGCAGTTTCGCCCAACATATAATCCCCCAAATAAGTAGCTAAGAAAGAGGGAATCGATGGAAAAGGAACAACGCATCGCATGGGAGGCTAAGTGTACCCAGGATGAGCCACCCGCCTGTAGTAGCAGCTGTCCACTGCATATCGACGTTCGCCAGTTCATGCAGCAGCTTGCGGATGGCGACAATAAGGCCGCCTACCAGACCCTGAAAAAAACCATGCCCTTTCCCGGAATTCTGGGACGCATCTGCGACCATCCCTGCGAAGCCGCCTGCCGGCGAGAAGAGGCCGGAGAGGCCCTGGCCATCGGCTCCCTGGAGCGATTTTGCGTGGAACAGTACGGCGCCCCAGACCCGGTCAAGCCCCTGCCGGCCAAGAGCAAGAAAGTCGCCGTGCTTGGTGCCGGACTTGCCGGCCTCACTGCGGCTCTCGACCTTCTGAGCAAAGGCATCCGAGTCGCCATCTATGAACAGGACCAACAACTCGGCAGTGCGCTACACAGCTATTCTGAACAGGTGCTGCCAGCCGCCGTGATCGATGTAGAACTAGCGGTGCTGACTGCCTTGCGGGCCGACCTACAACTCGGAACCCCATGCGATTCCGCAACCTTTGCCGGCCTTGCCGAAACCTACGACGCTATTTTCGTCGACGGCCAGGCCACCGCCAACTGGACTCTGCCACTGCAGCGCGAAGCCAACGGCTGCATTGTGCACGACACCCTCACCGGCGCAACTGCCGAGCAAGGGATTTTTGCCGGTGGCGAAGCGGACCCGAGCCAGGGTTACTCTCCGATCATGGAAGCTTATGCCGGGCGTAAAGGCGCTCTGTCCATCGAACGCTTTTTGCAAAAAGCCACCATTGATTACAACCGGGAGAACGAAGGCCCCTATCCAACCCGGCTACACACTAATCTAAAGGACATCGAACCGAGCGTTCGTACTCTACCGGAACAACTCACTGAGGAGACAGTGCGGGCCGAGGCGAGCCGCTGCATCCAGTGCGAATGCCTCGAATGCGTCAAGCACTGCCTCTATTTGCAAAAATTCAAAAAGCATCCCAAGCCTTACATTCGCCAAATATTCAATAACGAACTGGTCATGCACGGCGCCGCCCACAGCAAAAACAAATTCGTCAATTCCTGTTCCCTGTGCGGCCTCTGCAAAAACGTCTGCCCCAACGATCTGTTCATGGGCGAAATATGCCTTAATTCCCGCGAGACCATGGTTGAGGAAAAGTTCA
>JAIOSZ010000144.1 GCA_021107335.1 Desulfuromonadaceae bacterium
ATGGAAAGGACATTGATCAGGATGGTCACCGGCAACCGCTCGGCGATCTTGGTGGTCACAGGACGTCGATCCTGCGAAAAAGAATCGCCGAAATCGAAGCGCACCAACCGCCCGAGCCATTTGCCGTACTGGACCATCAGCGGCTGATCAAGATCGTACTGGGCACGCAGCCGTTGTTGCAACTCAACGCTGACCTCGGGGTTGAGTTGTGTCTGCATATCGGTCGGCTCACCGGGGGCCAAGTGGATCACCACAAAGGAGATCAGGGTGATCCCTAGGAGTATCGGCAGCATTAACAACAAACGTTTGAAAAGATAAAGCAACATATCAGGGATACATTTCTAAGTTATTATTTTAAAAGCCTTTATCTACACCTGGATCAGCGCAGATACTTCTGCTCTTGCTTCGGCACATACCACTGATTAAAATTATACATAATACCGGCCGGGGCCGGCTGGATGCCGCGAAAACGTGCTGCCACAACAGGAAGGCTGTCCGGCACATAAAGAAAAGTATAAGGCTGTTCTTCGGCCAGTATTTCCTGAAACCGGTCGTAGAGTCGCTTACGCTCCGCCTGATCAAAAGTCCGCCTTCCCGCTTCCAGCAACTGATCGACCTCGGCATTTTTAAAGAAGGTAAAATTGAGTTCCCGAGGCCCGGTTTTACTTGAATGCCAGACATTATATCCATCGGGATCAGGGGTGATATTCCAGCCGAGAATGGTAGCGTCATAGTTGCCGGGGTTGATAAATTCTTTGAGGAAGGACGCCCACTCGACGACCCGCAACTTGACCTTCACTCCCACCTCAGACAAACGCCGCTGGATAATCTCACCAGCTTTGACCCGCTGGTCATTGCCCTGGTTGGTAACGATGGTAAAGGCTAGGGGCTGACCTTCCCGGTCGAGCACACCATCACCGTCACTGTCCTGCCAGCCGGCCTCAGTCAGCAGGGCGCGAGCCTGCTCAGGATCGTAAGGGTAGCGCTGCACATTGGCGTTATGCACCCAGCTGCCGGGCTTATAGGGACCGCTGGCGATCTGACCGAGACCAAGCAGCACACCGTCGATGATTTCCTGCTTATCGATGGCATAGGACAGGGCCTGCCTGACCCGCTTGTCCTGAAACATCGGTCGCCGCAAATTGTAACCAAGATAACTGTAGGCCGAAGCAGGATAGCGATATTTGCGAAATCGCCGGCGGAAGGCCGGAGTATCGGTCTGCATGGCGAACTGCAAGGGGGTCAGACCCATGTAATCGAGGCCGCCGGACTGCATCTCAAGAAACATGGTCGAAGCATCGGGAATCACCCGATACAGAATCCGTTGAATGTAAGGAGGCCCTTCGAAGTAGTCGGAGTTGGCCTCAAGTACGATTTTTTCACCCCGCTGCCAGGCGACGAAGCGATAGGGGCCGGTGCCGATGGGATGGCTGGCCAGAGGACTCTTGGTGATCTCGGCCCCCTCCAGGAGATGCTTGGGGTGAACAGGGAATCCCCAGCTGACCAGAGCGGTAGCCAAGGGTTTATGATAGCCCACCCGAAAGGTGTATGCGTCAACCGCCTCGGCCTCCGCTACCTGCCGATAGCGTTCGGCGTAGGCGGTAGGGGTTTTAGGGTCGACCAGCAACCGGTAGGTAAAGAGCACATCCTCTGCAGTAAAAGGCGCGCCATCGTGCCAGCGCACCCCTTGGCGCAAATGAAAGGTCAAGGTCAGATTATCCGACGAGACATCCCAGCTTTCGGCCAGATCCCCCTCAACATTCAGGTCCTTATCGTAACGAATAAGACCGTTATAGACAAAGTTTTGAATATCACTCGAAGCACTGTCACTTGAAAGTACCGGCAACAAGTTGACGGCATCGCTACCGGATCCCATGATCAGAGTATCCCCTGCAACGGGCGGCCCGGCCTCCCCCTGCCCTGCCAGATCGTCGTCACGCCGGTCGCAACCACAGCCCAGCCCCAGGCAGCACACCATCAGCAGCAGCCCTACAAGCCCCAACCTGTTGCTCGGCAAACTCATGGGAGAGCCTCCGACACCACACCAGCTGGTGGTTGCAGAGTGAAACGCTCCGTGGCCAGTTCGGGATTCAATTCAACATCACTGTAGACCAGGGAAAAACTCGCGGACTGCTCAGGCATGGTCACGGTCATCTGTCGGGGGAATTCCTGCTGATCGCCATCGAAACGGCCGTAGGCCACCCTTAATCGCGGCTCTTCGCCCTGCATATAGGTGGCGCTTAGTAGCCGCCCAACAGCATCAAAATCGAGCTGTTGCCGCTGCCCATCGGCCCCATTTAACAGTAACCGATAGCCTTGTTCGTGGGGAGTCATGACACTGTCATCATGGGCGATAAGGGGCACGTCATAAAGGGCTAAGCGCACCAGCTGTTCCGCTGTCACCGTAGCGCGGGTAAAACGGGCAATTCTCTGGGGCGTCGCAGCTCCCTGCAAAAAACGTTGTTCCCTCGGTATCGATACGCTTAATTGGCCATTGTGGGCCGACAACAACAGCAGTGGTTGACCAAAAGGCCCAAGCACCTCGGCTCGCAGACTGCTCGGTTTGGCCAGCAGCAGTACCTGCCGTGCGGAGGCCGACCCACTAGGGTCTTCAGTACGAATTTTCGCCATCCCGCGCAGGCTGTTAAAAGCACTGGCATTGACCTGCAAGCGCTGTAACAGTATTCGCTCAGTCAATACGAGCTTGGGGGAAACTGGGACGGGAACACAACGAACTAAGAACAACACCAGACCTGCCGCCAGCACCATTCGTTTGAACAGGATGCCGCGTTTAAAGCTTTTCTTTCCATCAGGTCGTTGCAGAGGTAAATCAGTCATGGGGTAACGCCTTCAGTTTGCTTTCTAGGGCCGGGTCATCGGGTTTGATCTGCAGTGCCTTGTGATAAGTCCGGCGCGCCCGTTCATAAAGTTGCAAAGCCCGGTACACATCCGCAAGATGTTCCTGCACCACCGCATCCTCTGCCAATAGGGTGGCAGCAGCCTCCAATTCTGGACGGGCCTCGGTAAAACGGCCAAGCTTGAAATAGACCCAGCCGAGGGTATCGAAAATATGCCCGGCATTATTGATGGCTAAAGCACGTTGTGCGAATTCCAGAGCCTCTTCTAGATGAATCCCCTGTTCAGCGAAGGAATAGGCCAGGTAATTCAAGGCCTCAACGTGTTGTCCATTCAATTCGATGGCCTTACGCATGGCGGCAGCAGCTTCCTCTGCCTGGCCATCGGCATCTAACAGCACACCGAAACCATAGTGCAAAGCAGCACTTTTCGGCAATTTACTCAAGCCCTGTTGCAATATGGC
>JAIOSZ010000210.1 GCA_021107335.1 Desulfuromonadaceae bacterium
ACAGAATGGTTAAGTAAAAAATTCGCCCTACAAGGCACAACAATAGCAAAGACTATTTTTACCGCAGAGAGCGCCGAGGACGCAGAGAAAGGCACAGCAATTCGTTTTATATTAATTTCAGGGTTTTCTTTGCGTTCTCTGCGCTCTCTGCGGTAAAAATAGTCTTTGCTATTGTTGTGCCTTGTAGGGCGAATTTTTTACTTAACCATTCTGTGATTTTTCGCGAACTCATCTTGCCTGACACACTGATTACCGATCAGGTGTTACAAGTTTTGCTTTCGCGAGATCTTCCAACAGTTATGAATCCGCGGATTACGAGCGAAATCTTTGGGAATGGTAGCGGCGGACAAATCTTCGATCTCCAGGTCGGCCAAAGCCTCACGGTCAAGTTTGAAACGCCGCAAATTATTGGAAAAGAGCAACACCCCGCCTTCGGCCAAAAGCCCTAGGGCCTGGCGCAACAAAGCGACATGATCCCGTTGCACATCAAAGGTGCCGGTCATCGACTTGGAATTAGAGAAACTAGGCGGATCGAGAAAGATCAGATCAAAACTCCCCTCGGCCTGCTCCAACCAGGCCAGGCAATCGGCCTGTAGCAGGCGATGGCTGCCGTCTAGTTGAAACCCATTCAAAGCCAGGTTACGCTGAGCCCAGTCGAGATAGGTGCGGGACATGTCGACGGTCAGGGTCGAAGCAGCGCCACCTTTTAAGGCATGCACCGTGGCACTGCCGGTATAGGCAAACAGGTTGAGAAACCGTTTACCGGCGGCCAGCTCCTGCACCAAAAAACGGGTCGGCCGATGATCGAGAAACAGGCCGGTATCGAGGTAATCGGTAAAGTTGACCCAAAAACGGCAGTTGCCCTCCGCCACCTCGTGAAATTGCTTCTGTTCCTGCAACTTACGGTACTGGGAACTCCCGGATTGGCGGCTGCGCACTTTGAGAAAGATCTGCTCCGGCGTCACCGCCAGGGCTTCAGGCAGGACGGCCATGGCCTCCTTGAGGCGCTGCCGGGCCATATCGGCATCGACGGTATCGGGCGCCTGGTACTCCTGAACATGCACCCAGGTCCCGTAGAGATCGACAGCCACGGCATACTCGGGCATATCGGCATCGTAAAGACGGTAACAGGAAATATCATTCTTTTTCGCCCAGCGACCAACCTGGCGCAGATTCTTCTTAATACGGTTAGCAAACATTATAGCCCCGGCACTTAATGGCGGCGCTGGCTGAGCAGGCCGCAAATCCTTTTGGGCGCCGAAGAACCAGCGTTCTTCAATGTCAAAGTGTAGCAACTGGCACTGCAAAGCGCCGTTATACAAGCTATGTTTGCGGCGGGCGCGGATGGCGACCTCTTTCGCCAGATCGGGATTGCCGGTAAAGATAGCGGCCTTCCAGCCGACGAAGTGACGGCGCAGGTTTTCGCCAAGGCGGCCGTACAGATGCACCAGTTCGTCACGCTCGCCGAGACGTTCGCCATAGGGCGGGTTGGCGATCAGCAGCCCCGGTCGATCTTCCATATTATCGGGTGGTCGCAGATCGGCCAAGTCAGCGGTAGAGAAATGCAACTGCCCGCCAAGCCCAGCCCGGTCGGCATTGAGATGCGCAGCGCGAACGGCCTTGGAATCCAGATCCCGGCCGGCAATCATCGGTAGTCGGGCCAGCCCCACCTTACGCCGTTCCCGGGCTTCCTGCAGCAGTTCCCGCCAAATATCGGGTTGATGACCTTTCCAGCCCTCAAAGCCGTAATAAGGGCGTTGCAGACCGGGGGCGATATCGGCAGCCATCAACGCCCCCTCAATCAGCAGGGTACCGGAACCGCACACCGGGTCAAGCAAGGAACCGCCGGCTGCGGCAATCTTTGGCCACCCGGCCCGAAGCAGAACGGCGGCGGCAAGATTCTCCTTCATCGGCGCCAGTACCCCTTCGGTGCGGTAGCCCCGGCGATGAAGACTAACCCCTGAGAGATCGATGCTGAGAGTCGCCTGATCCTTGTCCAGGTGAAGATTGATCCGCACATCGGGACACTCCACATCAACGGAAGGCCGCGTGCCGCAACGCTCGCGGAAACGATCGACAATGGCGTCTTTGATCTTGAGGGCAGCGTACTGCGAATGGCCGACCTGGGACCGCCCCAATTGGCAGGAAACCGCAAGAGTACCCTCGGCAGAAAGATGTTCCTCCCATGGCTGAAGTAACGCTTCAGCATAAAGATCCTCAGGGCTCGCTGCAGCAAAACGGGCCACCGTCAACAACACCCGGCTAGCCAAGCGGGACCAGAGACAGACCCGATAAGCCAGTTTGAGGTCACCAGAAAAGGCGACCCCTGCACGGGTTTCAGAAATATTTTGGGCGCCCAGAGCGCGCAATTCCTCAGCCAACAGCGGCTCAAGACCTTTAGGGGCGGGGGCGAACAGTTCGTAGGTCGTCATGGTTTAAATCCGTAATCGATGCTTCGTGATAAATGATTGGCGAGCAGTAAGGCGCAAGGCGTAAAAGGCTTAAACCCATTACGCCTTGCGCATCACATATTTCAGTTTGCAGTGTACCTAAGCAGACGACGGCGTTACCAGCACTATCCGGCAACCGGGCCGACCCACAGGGGCAACTCATTAAATACGATGTGAAACAGGGGCACAACCAGAGAATAGGTCAGCAAGGTAATCAGTAGGATGCTGAGTAAATTGAGGCCGAAGCCACTGCGAACCATCTGCGGAATAGTGATGTAGCCGGAACCAAACACAATAGCATTGGGCGGTGTGGCCACCGGCAGCATGAAGGCACAGGAGGCTGCAAGAGCCGCCGGTATGAGCAATAGTAGAGGATTCTGACCCAGGCCGATGGCCACCGCTGCGAGCAGCGGCATCGCCATGGCGGCAGTGGCCGTATTGGAGGTCAGTTCGGTAAGAAAAATAATCAATGCCGTAACAGCAATCACCAGCAGCAGCAACGGTGCCCGTTGTAATAACATCACCTGGCCACCGATCCAGATTGACAAACCGGTACTCTCAAAACCCGCTGCCAGGGACAGTCCGCCGCCGAATAGCACCAGGACTCCCCAAGGCATCTTCGCGGCCCATTGCCAGTTCATGACGAAACGAAGGCCGCGCAGATCGACAGGAATGAGAAACAGCAGCAGGGCACCGGTCATAGCAACGGTCGCATCGCTGATCATGGCCGAATGAGGCAGGAATGGAGCTAACCAACTCCGGCCGATCCAGGCCATGGCGGTCAGTACAAACACCAGAGCCGTCCAGCGTTCACCGGACTGCATGGGGCCGAGCTGGCGCAGTTCGTTGAGAATGATTTCACGCCCCCCCGGCAGCCGCTGCAGGCGCAGAGGATAGGCCCATTTGGTCAACCACAACCAGGTCAAGGGCAGCAGCACTACCGCCAGTGGCACCCCGACCAACATCCAGCGGGCAAAGGTGATTTCATAGCCGTAAACGTTCTGCAGATAGCAAGCAAGTACCATATTCGGCGGAGTGCCGATCAAGGTCGCCACACCGCCGATGGTAGCGGCATAGGCAATGCCAAGCATCAGGTTTATGCCAAAATGAAAGCGCCCCTGGGAAAAATCAATCTCCCCCTCCAGCCCTTCCTTACGCCCGGCCTCAACCACTTGCTCGATGAGTGCCAGGCCGATGGGCATCATCATCACCGCCGTCACGGTATTGGAAACAAAGGCCGACAAAAAAGCCGATGCCAGCATAAAACCGAAAATCAGCCGGCCGGGGGAGAAACCGACCGAGCGCACCACCTGCATGGCGATCCGCCGATGGAGATTCCAACGCTGCATGGCCAGGGCGATGATAAAGCCCCCCATAAACAGAAAGATTAGTTGGTTGGCGTAGGGCGCCGCCGCCTGAGACGTAGGCATAATGCCAAGCAATGGCAGTAAAGCCAGCGGCAACAGGCTAGTAGCCGGTATGGGAATCGCCTCGGTCATCCACCAGGTCGCCATCAGCGCCGCCACGGCCAGCATCCGCTGGCCTTCAGCGGACAGACCCTCAGGGGTCGGCAGCAACAGACAGAGTAGAAAAAGTAGTGGTCCCAGAAGCAGACCGACACGCTGGCGCCGAGAACAAGTTTTCACAACGACCTCCGCTTCAAGGGGAGCTTTACGAGGCCTCTTGAAAGCCATCAATTATTTGCTTTGACCGCGGATGGCGGGCGAAAGGCCTTGAGTCGGCTTTCGTTCGTCTCCAGATAGGGCCCACCAATTAGATCGACACAATAGGGAATGGCAGGAAAGACCGCATCGAGGCATTCGGATATGGCCTTGGGCTGACCGGGTAGATTGACGATCAACGAACTGCCGCGAATACCGGCGGTCTGGCGAGACAAAATGGCCGTCGGCACCTTCTCCAACGACACCTTGCGCATCAACTCACCGAATCCGGGCATCAGCTTGTCGCAAACCGCTTCAGTAGCCTCAGGCGTAATGTCCCTCTCGGCCGGGCCGGTGCCGCCGGTGGTGATCACCAGACAACAACCTTGCTCGTCGCAGAGTTCACTCAAGGTCTGCACGATAGTCTCTCGTTCATCGGGGATCACCCGCAACACCTCCCGATACTCCGACACGAGCACCTGCCGCAGGTAATCGACAATCGCCGGCCCACCGCGATCCACATACTCACCACGGCTGGCCCGATCAGAGACGGTGACAATACCGATACTGGCGATCTGTTGTGTACTCATAGCCTCTCCTGTCATTGAAGTTACGGGGCATTACTACAGCATCACCTAGTCTTGGTGTATCGATTGATGGCCAGGTCGAGAATCAAGTAGGCTATCGAACCGGTTTCCTAAGCGCCGACAATGACCTCGAGATCGCAGAGATGATCGCCATCCCGTACCCCTTAATTAAGCAGATAATATTTAAATGGTCAAGGCCCCCCGGTGCGATGAAAGTTTATTCGATAGCCGCTGTGAAACCCCTGCAATTTCAACAAAAAACCTATTTTATTACTTTGGGATCATCCCCAGGCTCTCCCCCGCAAGGATCGGCGAACAACATCGTTTCGGCCAAACAAAAAAGCCGGATCCCCTGTGCACAGGGAACCCGGCTTTTCATTCTACAGTTGGCGACCCTTAGTGCTTGCCGCAACCGGTGCAAACATGGCCGCCTTCGCCTTCTTCGCCGCCTTCATCACAGGAAGGAGCATCAGCCTCCAGGCCAGTTTCAACGATTTCCAGATCAAAGATCAGGGTTTTGCCTGCCATGGGATGATTGGCGTCCATCTTGACCGATTCCTCGGTAATTTCAGCAACCATCGCCGGTACCGGCTGACCTTGGGGATCGCGCAGATGCAGGCGCTGACCAATCTCAAGTTTCATATCCTCAGGGATCTGGCTTTTAGGAATATCGATGATCATTCCGTCCTGAAGTTCGCCATAGGCATCAGCGGGAGTCATGGTAACGGTCTTCTTATCGCCGGCTACCATGCCAGTAACTGCATCGTCAAAGCCTTTGATAAGCTGACCAGAGCCAACGGTGAACTTGAGGGGCTCTTTGCCCTCGGAGGTATCGAAAACATTGCCGTCTTCGAACTTACCAGTGTAATTCACGGTAATGGTATCACCGTTTTTGATTGCTTCAGACATTAAGTTTCTCCTTGATTGTTCGGTTAAACCACAGCCACGGGCTTGCGGTCCGCACTGACGAAAAGGTCGGCACGCAGTTAATCTTTCTTCGATAGAACACATCGACTGAGCACACGGGGGCGCCCCCCCCATCACCAGCCGAAGGTTTATTACTTGGCGGCCTCCGCGTCGGCGTACAATTGGGCGGGATCCAATCCGGTTTCGACGATCTCCAGATCGAAGATCAGCGTCTTGCCGGCCAAAGGGTGGTTAGCGTCAAGTTTTATAACCGTATCGGTCACCTTGACGACCTTGGCCGAAACCGCCCGGCCACCTTGCAGAGGCAACTTGATCTGCATGCCGACTTTGAGGCTCTGCAGGTGGGGCATGCTGGCCAAAGGGAATTCCAGCAGATTTGCCGGCTCTAGTTGGCCATAAGCCTGTTCTGGGGCGAGCTTGATCGTCTTCTTATCGCCGGCGCACATGCCGAGCACCGCCTGGTCAAAGCCCTTAACCACCTGGGTTACGCCGACCACAAAAATCAGTGGTGCGCGATCCTTGGTAGAATCGAACTCCTCACCGTCCTTTAACCGGCCGGTATAATGGATTTTGATAATATCCCCATCTTTGATCGGATCCGCCATGATATTTACTCCTATTGGAAGCTGTAAGCGGTTATTTGAAATCCGTAAAACGTAAAGCGTAATAGGTTAAAACCATTTACGTTTACGTATTTAACTCGTGTCGGATTTAGATGCCCAACCATCACCAGCACTACTTATTTCAGCAACGGCTCGCGACATGACCGCTGACTCCAGATAGGCAGCCAGCACATCGCGTTTCGCAAGCAGAGCAGCCACCGGTCCGAGCTACCCCTTGCTCCTGATATTTTCCGCGCAAAAATTAACTGCACAAACGCTCATAATAAGACAACTCCCCTCCAAAATGCAAACCATACGCTCACCACAGTCCTTCTCGCCTTCTGAGCATTGCCCCCATAAGCGGACTTATACAATAAAGAGCGGCTTCTGGGCTGATGGAAAAATCAATTGTCCATTTCAAAGCACGTAGCCGAAAACTATAAATAATACCGCAATCAACGCCAGGCCAACCTCCTAAATCTGGCAATATATTTGAATAGCCCAAAAAATGGTTAAGGCTTTGGCCAAAGACGGAACAGCTCAAAAACAAGGGCGCCGCTCTCCCCGTGAGGAAGGCGGCGCCCTATAAACTCCGATCAACAAATCGGTTCAACTATTGTCGAACGATGACCCTGGATTGCAATTCCAATGGCAATTGAGCACGCATTTTTTCCGTTGGCACAAAGGGAGGATTGAATGGGGGTTGTCCAACACTAGCCAAAACCTTCTGGCCGCCTTCGGGATCAAGTAGATAGTCAAGAAACGCTACGGCGGCTTTGCGGTTGGGCGCATCGTTCAGCAAGGTAATGCCGTAAGCGACAAACCGCCCCTCCCGATCAAAAAAGCTACCGGGCCGCTCACCGGACACCCGAACTTTTACCTGCCGGTAAAGGGGGTCATAATCGAGATTGGCCAGATTGACATGTTCATCCAGAGAGACGATCTTTAAGCCATGCTGCAAGGCGATAGAGCGGTAGGCCCAGGCGTAATCAAGATCACCATTTTGCACCAGGGCAGTCAAGCTAACCGACTTCCCCCGCATATTCCCCAAAGGTCTGTTAGCCAGCAGACGTTGGTAAAGACCTGGCCGCTGATAATATTTTTCTGCCAATTGCATGGCCATCATACTGCGATAGCCTCCGGGGTCGATATTGGGGTCGGAATGACCGAAAGACACCCCGGGTCGGCTGAGAATCTCGAACCAGTTATCCTTATTGATTTCATCCGCATATTTACTCTGCGCCCCGTAGGTCAAGACCAACTCGTTGGTAGCAAAACGGATATTGCCGATGCCGAGTTCCGGCAACAGACTCTTATCGATGACCTGAAAATCCGCCGAGGCCATCAGGTCGGCAGGCTTGCCGACCTCGGAAATAAGTCGCGCCATCCGTGTGCTGCCACCGTGTTCGCGCTGGATGTCAACTCCGGGATAACGAGCTTCGAACTCTTTCTCCATGGCGGCAAAAGGCACGGTCAAACTGCCGGCATGAAAAATTCGCAGTATACCGGTCACTTCAGCCTGCACCGCTGGGGGTAGGCACAAGCAGCTTAGCAATACGGTTACAAACAGGGCACGACAGATATTGAACATGGTGCTGCCTCCTCAATAAAAAAGCCATCTGGAATATAAGAGAAAATCCTAAACTATAAAGCTGTCACCGCAGAAGCCGTA
>JAIOSZ010000194.1 GCA_021107335.1 Desulfuromonadaceae bacterium
CCGGCTGAGGCTCAACACAGCCACGCCACTGAGCCCCAACATCAAGCTGCCCCCCTTGAGCGGTGACAACCGATCGCCCGTCATGCAGTAATGAGCCAACACCGCCGTGACCAGAGGCGATGCGCCGATAACCATAGCCGCCAGCGCCCCCGGGATCAGAGTCATACCGAGATAAAAAAGGCCGTACAGTATAAAGGTCTGAAAAAGAGCGATACTCAGGATCATACCCGCTTGACCACAGACAGCCCGAAAATTGGGCCGCCGAGACCACCAAAAAGGCAACAACAGCAGGCCGGCAAGCATGAAGCGCTGGCCGGCAAAAGCAAAGGGACCGGCATACTTTAAGCCGACCTTGACCCCGACAAAGGCCGTCGACCAGAGTAGACAGGCAGCTACTGCCAGCAACAGTGTATTGGAACGGTTATTTGGCATGCATCCCTCGCAAAAAAGACTTCCGGCAACGTCTCCATCTTGACCGTGGTCCGCGCCCCTGACAATAGAAAATTTTCCCGTGGTCATGGACCGCTAAAGTCAACGCGGCATCCCCTGCAAACCAATCAGGCAGAGTCGCACTTACAAAGTAAATGCGGGATAGATACAAAAGACCCCGCCAAGTGTAGTCCCAACTCAAAGTTGGCGACAACCGATTCTGCAGAGGCCCCTACCATGACCAGAGTCAGTGCAAAAACATAACCCGATCTAATCGTTCAGAGTTTTGACAAACTGAAGTAACCGGCTATAAATAAACCAAGCAAAAAAGCACTTAATTAAAGGCAAGTTTGTCCCTGCAAGCCCTTGAAAGGCTGGCGAAGAGGGACCTATCCCCTGTCGATTAGTTGACAGTAAAGAATTTCCATAAAATACGTTTTTTAAAAAAAGGCCGCCTCAATGGACTTTACCTTTTTTTCAATAGGCTCAAAAACACGGAAAACCTCCCATCTCAAAGTGTGGATGTGGCTGTTTTTCCTGCTGACTGGACTCTATTTATCATTCCCTACGGCTTCAGCAATCGCCTACTCTTCAGACGAGCTTCTAAGTTTGAGTCTTGAGGAGCTGGTCAATCTTGAAATCACTTCAGTTTCCAAAAAGCCTCAGACAATAAGCGATTCAGCCGCCGCCGTTTTTGTGATCACTCAAGACGACATTCGCCGCTCTGGCGCTACCAGTATCCCCGAAGTATTGCGGCTGGCCCCGGGGGTCAATGTGGCGCATATCGATGGCAACAAATGGGCTATTACCGCTCGTGGTTTTAACGGCCGCTTTGCCAATAAACTTCTAGTACTCATGGATGGTCGCAGTGTTTACACGCCTCTGTTCTCCGGCGTCTACTGGGATATACAAGACACGCTGCTTGACGATATCGAGCGTATCGAAGTGATCCGTGGACCGGGGGCCACCTTATGGGGAGCTAACGCGGTTAACGGCGTCATCAACATCATCACCAAACATAGTGAAAACACTCAGGGCATTTTGGCCAAGGGAGGCTATGGGAGTGTAGAAAAAGGCTTCGCGGCTCTTCGCTACGGTGGCGCCCTTGGCGACACTGCCAACTACCGAGTCTATATTAAATACTTCAACCGGGATGGCTCCGACGCCCTCAGCGGCGGCGAAGCAGCCGATGACTGGAATGCCTTTCGCGGCGGATTTCGCTTCGATGGACGACTGGGCTCAAGTGACACCCTGACCGTACAGGGCGACGCCTACAGCGGGGCGGCGGGACAGACCAACCAGGAATTCAACTTCACCTTTCCCAACTATCCCACCATAACAGACGAAGACACCAAGTTTTCCGGGGGAAATCTACTGCTGCGCTGGGAACGAACCCTATCTGACACCTCCGACCTGGCCCTGCAAACCTATTATGACCGCACCGAACGTAACGAAAAGGCTCTAGCAAAAGAGAGTCGCGACACTATGGATCTCGACTTCCAGCATCGGTTTGCTCTCGGCCAGCGGCAAGAAATCGTTTGGGGACTCGGCTACCGGATCACTTGGGACAACATCGAACCGAATGAACCGACCATCATGATCAACAAACGCAGCCAGACTGATCATCTAGCCAGTCTCTTTGTACAGGACGAAATCACCCTGAAACCCGACTTGCTACGCCTTATTCTTGGCAGCAAACTTGAAAACAATGACTATACCGGCCTTGAAATACAGCCCAACGCTCGTTTGATCTGGACCCCCAATGAAGAGCACTCCCTCTGGGGCGCCGTATCTCGTGCGGTACGCACCCCCTCCCGTGCCGAGGAAGACGCTTCAATTGTGGTTAAGTTGATCCCGCCCGACATAACCAATCCACTACTGACGTTAATTACTGCCAATGGCAACAATGACTTTGACAGTGAAGAGTTGTTGGCTTGGGAATTGGGCTATCGGTTCATGCCAAATCCGACATTTTCTTTAGACCTGGCCACCTTTCTCAACATTTACGAAAACTTGCGCACAGGCGAGCCACAAACCCCATTTGTACCAACGATGGCACCCCATTTGGTCATCCCCACCAGGCTGGACAATAAGATGAAAGCAAAAGTCTGGGGTTTTGAAGCGGTGGCCGACTGGAAAATCAAAAACTGGTGGCGCCTGCAGACGGTCTACAGCTTTTTGCAGGAAGACCTCGATTATACGAGCGACAGCAACGATTCGGGCAGCATCGATCTGGCCGAAGGAACCACACCAAAGCACCAGGTTTCCTTACGGTCCTCCATGGACCTGCCACGTGACATAGAACTCGACTTCTGGCTGCGTTATGCCGATGAATTAGAATCACTGGGAATAGACGACTACCTGACCCTCGATATTCGCCTCGGCTGGCAACCTCGCCCGGGCTTGGAACTGGTCCTAGTCGGGCAGAATCTGTTGCAAAACAGCCATCAGGAATATAGTCCAGAATATCAAACCCTGGCCACCGAAGTACCCCGTGGAATTTATGGCCAAGTGGTCTGGCATCATTGAGGCAACCCGCTGAACCGACAATTGCCACACACAGGAAACAGCATGCCCGGTCGCCAAATTCATAAATATACCTGCCTGCTGCTTATCGCAGCGATGAGCATTTGTCTGGCCATCCCGCAAGGTAGTCTGGCGCAACCCAACGAGCAGCAAATCAAGGCGGCTATTCTCTATAATTTTGCCAAATTTGTCACGTGGCCTGCAAATACCTTTGCCGAGGACAACTCCTCCTTGGTCATTGCCATCGTGGGCGAGGACTCTCTTCACCATCATATTGACAACTTGGAAGGCAAAAAGATCGGCAATCGGACCATTACCATTCGTCACTGGTCGCGGCACGAGTTGAAACTGCGGAAAAAATCCTGCCAAATTCTTTATGTGGCTGAGTCAGAGCGTAAAAGACTTAAAGAGATTCTAGCGATGGTCGCCGCAGAACCGATCCTGACGGTCAGCAACTTACCGAATTTTGCTCAGAATGGAGGTACGGTTAATTTCGAAAAGAAAAAAAATCACGTTCGCTTTGCCATCAACCTGGACGCAAGTGACCAGGCTGGCCTGAAGGTTAGTTCCAAACTTTACCCCCTGGCCACAACGATCATCAAAAATGGTCAGCGGAGGTAGAGGCATGAATCGGTTTTCGACAAAAATCAACGACTGGTCCATCAAAAGCAAACTGACCATGATTATAATCCTTACCAGCCTGACTGTGCTTCTCTCCCTTTTTCTGGTTTTCAGCCTGACCCAACGCAACTTTTTGCGTAACGCCCTACTGCAGGAATTGCAAATTTTGGCTCAGGATCTCTCCGGCAACTGCGCAGCGACCCTTATCTTCGACGATACCCAGACCGCAAGCGATATCCTGCGAACCCTACGCGCCAAACCTCAAATCATTAACAGCAGCATCTACGGCAAGGACAAACTGCTTTTTGCCCAATACGAAAAGAGAGCGTTGCTTCCGCAACCAGATCACCCCTGCCAACAGTCCTCAGCCTTGGACATATTTTCACCGCTAGATATTTAGAGGTGGCCACACCTATTGTTCACGATCAGGAGAAGCTTGGCACTATCTACATACAGGCCGATCTCAGCAAGATCCAGATAACTCTGTTCCGCTATGTCGGCTTCGGCGCCCTGGGCCTGATAGGGGCTTCAATTCTCGCCTGGCTGCTTGGCGCCAAGCTGCAAATCATTATCTCTCAGCCGATTGAACAGCTAGCCACGGCCATGAGAGCCGTTTCGAAAGAGCGTAACTACGAGAGACGGGTCAAGATGGCCAGAAAAGACGAACTAGGCAGCCTCATTGAAGATTTCAATGAGATGCTGGGACAAATTCAACTTCGCGACCAGGAACTTCAGCATAAGCAAACTCGGCTGGACTACCTTGCCCACCATGACACCCTGACCGGGCTGCCTAACCGACTATTATTCCATGATCGACTGTCCCATGCCATTTCCAAGGCCAAGCGGCTCAATTATCCTCTGGCTCTGCTCTTTCTCGATCTCGACCGTTTTAAAAACATCAACGACTCCCTCGGCCACGAGGTTGGCGACCAAGTTCTGCGCCAGGTGGCTAAGCGACTGGAAACCCTGGTACGGGACTCGGACACCTTGGCTCGCCTCGGTGGCGATGAATTCGTCATTGCTCTTGAACAGACCAAGGAGGCTCGGGACGTGACCATCGTTGCAAAGAAAATTCTCGAGAGCCTTTCGGAAGCACTTCAGGTCGGGCCGAACGAACTGTACGTGACAACGAGTATCGGCATCAGCCTTTTTCCGACCGATGGAGAAGACGTCGAAAGCCTGATGAAATCAGCGGATGTTGCCATGTATCGTGCCAAGGAATGTGGTCGCAATCTCTTCCAGTTCTTCACCATGGATATGAATGAGCGAGTTCGCGAAGCGCTGTTCATGGAAAACAACTTGCGCAAAGCCCTCGATAACCAGGAAATGGCTCTTTATTATCAGCCCCAGGTTGAAATGTCTTCGGGAAAACTGATCGGGATGGAAGCACTGATCCGTTGGCATCATCCTCAATTGGGGATTATCCCTCCGTTGAAGTTTATCCCTATGGCCGAAGATACCGGACTGATTATTCCTATTGGCAAATGGGTCCTCGGCACGGCTTGCAGACAAACCCAACAGTGGCAGGAAGCCGGCTATCCACCCTGCAAGGTCGCCGTCAATATTTCGCCCAAGCAGTTCCGGCATAGCGATCTTGTGGAAACCGTCGCTGCCGCACTCAAAGACTCCGGCCTCGACCCTCAGTTTCTTGAACTGGAGATTACCGAAAGCGTTCTTATGGAGGACATGGAACAGTCAATTGCCACTATGGAGAAACTCAAGGCCATGGGGATTACTCTTGCAATCGATGATTTTGGCACCGGCTATTCGTCCCTAAGCTGTCTGAGCAAGTTCCCTCTCTCAAAACTGAAGATCGATAAATCCTTCGTCCAGAATATTGCCGAACTGTCTGAAAACAACGCTATTGCTGAAGGGATTATTGCTTTAGCTAAAGCCCTGCATTTGGAGGTCATTGCTGAAGGGATTGAAGGGGAGCGCCAAATAGACTTTTTACAAAGTAAAGGCTGCAAGCAGGGCCAGGGCTACTATTTCAGTCGGCCCATGCCAGCAGATGCTTTTGAGCAGTTTCTCGCGCGGGAAAGTGCTTTCAGCTACCGGCGGCTAGCCGCAGACTAACCCCTTCGCCATAGCACCAGCACCTGTGATTACTAAGGATAGGCTCTCTCTCTTTCAAAGGTTTATCATCACCCCGCGCCCAAAACCACGCCCTATTCTTTATGACACTCGTTAACGCAACGTGGGACTGTTTACAGGTATTCTTGGCACTGCATATTTGACAACTCTCACAAATTGGTCCTGCCTTCGACAGCCAGGGCCTTTTCAAAAAAAACAGATAAAAAGGTCACTCCTTTCATGTCCAATGTGTCCATCTCAGGTAAACACAAAACGTGCAACAACTCCTATCTCAAGGTTTTATCCTTCCTGGTTTGTCTGCTGGCCACGCTTGTCCTGACACCGCAAATAATCTCTGCCTCCACCTACTCGACAGATGAGCTTCTGCACCTGAGCCTGGAGGAGCTTGTCGGTCTCGAAATCACTTCAGTAGCAAAAAAACCTCAAAAGGTAAACGAAGCGGCAGCCGCTATTTTTGTTATCACCCAAAACGACATTCGTCGCTGCGGCGCCACCAGCATTCCGGAAGTGCTGCGTCTTGCCCCCGGTGTCAATGTCGCCCGGATTGATGGTAACAAATGGGCTATCACTAGCCGCGGTTTTAATGGTCGTTTTGCCAACAAGCCCGGCTACTGCTCATAGCAGTAACAATTATTTGCCTGACTATCCCACAAGCAAGCTTGGCGCAGCCTGAGGAGCAGCAGGTCAAGACGGCCATTCTTTATAATTTCGCCAAATTTGTTACCTGGCCAGAGGAAGCTTTTACCGACGACAGTTCTCCTCTAATCATTGCGATCCTGGGTGATGACCCTCTCCATAAGCGCATTGATAGCCTTGAAGATAAAAAAATCGGCAACCGGTCAATTGCCATTCACCATTGGTCACGGCACGACTTGAAGCGGCGCAAAAAAGTCTGCCAGATCCTTTATGTAGCCGCTTCAGAGCGTAAACGCCTTACTGAGATTCTAACAACGATCGCCGCAAAGCCAATCCTGACGGTTAGCGACCTGCCAGGGTTTGCCGAAAAGGGGGGCACGCTGAATTTCGAAAAGAAACACAAGAATATCCGCTTTGCCATCAACCTGGACGCGTGCAACCAGGCAGGCCTGAATATCAGCTCCAAACTGTTCCCCCTGGCCACAACTATCATCAAGGATGGCCAGTTGAGGCAAAATCTTGTATCAACTTTCTATCAAAAATAAAAAGGACCCTATCAACAGCCTTACCAACGTGATTCAATAGAAATTTTTACGCCGCATTTCGGTGGAGGGACATCGGCCCTGCTCTTGCCCTTTCCCATTGCCCACCTGACAGAGTATCCTTCATTTTTGGCTATTGCTGACTTTCATGACCTTTTGTTAAAGCAGGCATCACCGTCAAAGCTTCTTTAACTACCCGGAACAAGTAGATTCATCTGATATATCCTGATATATTTTAAACCTATTTTTCTTGGCAACTTGACCCTACTGAAGTTAATCAAAAAGTGCATCAATAGCTCTGCGACTGAATCACTATAAAAACAAAGGCCGAACTAGAAACTTTCAGCTCTCACCTGACCAGCGAGAGGTCTTTTAGAGAATTACTATGCTGCTACTTATCACTTATGTACTGATCGCCCTTGTTTTTTCCTTCCTCTGTTCCATCGCCGAGGCGGTGCTGCTCAGCGTGACAATGCCGCATATCGTTCTGATGGAGCAAAAGCAAAAGACCTCCGGCGCCATACTGCGTCGACAAAAAACCGAGGTCGGTAGACCCCTGGCGGCAATCCTGACTCTCAACACCATCGCCCATACAGTTGGCGCAGCCGGCGCAGGAGCCCAGGCCACCGTTGTCTTTGGCGATGCCTATGTCGGCATTGCCTCAGCGGTGCTGACCCTGTTGATCCTTATTTTCTCCGAAATCATTCCCAAAACTATCGGTGCCCGCTATTGGCGGGAACTAGCGCCCGTTACCGCCCACGGCCTGCGACTGTTAATTTATCTGCTCTACCCCTTTGTCAAACTATCGGAACTGCTCACCGGCAGCCTGACCCATGGACCGACACTCAGCGGCTTCAGCCGCAGCGAATTTGCGGCGATGGCCGACCTCAGCACCCACGAAGGGCAACTAGCCCACCAGGAGTCAGCCATCCTGAAAAACTTGCTGATGATGCGCAAAACCCTGGTCAGGGATGCCATG
Source organism: Desulfuromonadaceae bacterium (assembly GCA_021107335.1). Taxonomy (GTDB): domain Bacteria; phylum Desulfobacterota; class Desulfuromonadia; order Desulfuromonadales; family Syntrophotaleaceae; genus Syntrophotalea_A. The sequence continues at coordinate 7,828 of JAIOSZ010000194.1, forward strand.
ACCCCGCGCACGGTGGTCTTTTCCTTGCCGGAAGCGATGCGCGTTGAGGACTTTTTTCCGCGGCATGAAAGCAGTCCTACGGCGATAATCCCGATCAGATTAGCGGTTTCGTGCTACGTAGCGACCTGCTGCTGGCCCAGGCACAGGGTCACGGCGCCAATCTTCTCAAGCGCTATATCCGCCCCATTACCCTGATACACGACACTCTGTCTCTGTCTCTGGCTTTTGATAAATTCATGCAATTGCGCACCCACCTGCTGATGGTCATCGACGAATACGGTGGCCTGAAAGGCGTTCTTACTCTGGAAGATGTGTTGGAAACCTTGCTGGGTCTAGAAATTGTCGATGAACGGGACAAGACGGTGGACATGCAGCAGTTGGCACGTAAGCTGTGGAAAAAACGAGCAAAGGAGATGGGCCTGGATATCAGCGAATGAGCTAAAACCCGGCCAATATTTTTCTGAACCTGACCCTGCATTCTAACTACCCCTTAAACGAAACCTCACATCAACCTGTAACCTACAACGGAGGAAGATCATGATCCTGACAAACGTTAACACGGTGCCCGGCAAGGAGATTGTCGAACATTACGGCATCGTTCAGGGCAGCACCGTCCGCGCCAAGCACGCCGGCCGAGACATCATGGCCGGCCTGAAGAATCTCATCGGCGGCGAACTAAAAGGCTACACCGAACTGCTGCAGGATGCCCGCGAAGAGGCGATGAAACGGATGGTTGAGCAGGCCAGTCAGCTCGGCGCCAACGCGGTGGTCAACATCCGTTTTGCTACTTCGTCGGTGGCACAGGGAGCGGCGGAACTGTTTGCCTACGGTACGGCGGTACGGGTCGAATAAAGGGAGACTCCTCATGGAAAGCCTTGCTGAAAACTTCAATATGGTACTGTTTTTGGTCCTGCTCGCGGTCGGCTACTTCTGCGGATCGCTGGCCGAGCGGCGCCACTATGCCTCTATCACTCAAAGGGAAACAGAACAGCTGAACTTTCAGACCATGACCATCGAACCGCGCCTTTGCCAAGAGGGAGTACAAGAGTGCTTTCTGGTCCAGGGCAGCGCGGTGATTTCCATCGATTATTTCAAACGCCTGCTGGCTGTGCTGCGCAACATTTTTGGCGGTCGGGTCAAGGCCTACGAATCGTTGGTCGATCGGGCCCGACGGGAAGCGATCCTGCGCCTTAAGGAGCAGGCCCTGGCCCAGGGTGCCGACATGGTGGTCAACCTGCGGCTTGAAACCTCGGCCATTGGCAACTCGGCCAATCGCAAAAAACAGGTCGGCAGCGTCGAAGCTATCGCCTACGGCACCGCCGTTACTCTGAACAAACCATGAAATTCAGCCCCAAAGCCCTGGCGGGGAACGTTAACGTCTCCTCCGGCCACCCATTAACCGAGTTAGCTTGGCTGCTTGGCGGACTAATTACCCTGCTGATGGCCGTTTACCTGGCCTTCTGGCTGGTCAGCGAACTGTTTGCCCCGCGAGTGTCGGTGGCGGTCGAGGTCTGGGCTGGGCAACATCTGCTGGGGCAGTTGCAGCAAGAATCAAACCCGGCTCTACAGAAGCGCCTCGACGGATTACTGGCGGTGCTGCCAGCCGAGTCGCCCCTGCACCGTTACCATTTTTCTGTCAGCGTGGTGAACAACGAAGAGATCAACGCCCTGGCCCTTCCCGGTGGCCACATCGTGGTATTTTCCGGTCTCCTCAAAGAGATCCGTTCCGAGAACGAACTGGCCATGATCTTGGCGCATGAACTGGGTCACTATGCCCGCCGCGACCATCTGCGAGGCATGGGCCGAGGACTGGGTATGACGATGCTGCTGGCGACACTGTTCGGTCAGGACAGCCGGGCCGCCGGCATCGCCTCAGGCTTCTTTTCAGGTCTGGAGATGCGTTATTCGCAGCAGCAAGAGAGTGCAGCCGACACCTTTGGGCTACAACTGTTGACCGCTCGCTACGGTCACGCCGGTGGCGCCAGCGACTTTTTTGAACGCCTGGCCGACAAAGCCGGCAACCGCTTCAGCTATCTACTGGCTTCCCACCCCCATCCTCAGGCGCGCAGCGCCAGCCTGCAACAGATGATCACCGATGCCGGTTATCGACGGGCAGAAACGCTTCCCCTGCAGGGAGAGAAACTGCTTAACGACCATGATCCGCCGGCCATAAAACCGTAAAGGTTGATGGCTTAGTCGTCCTATAAGTTTTTGCGACGCCATCAAGGTTGGCTCGAATAAAAGCATCGCCAAGCACGCCAGTTCTTGTCTCGGTTCAGTTAAGATGGCATAATCCGTTCGCTAAACGATTCTCGCGCCAGCCCAGGATGTTTAACCGGTGCTGCCGTTCTTTCTTGCTGAACAGTCAAGGAGTTCCGAATTGAAGACGGAGAAACACTACCGCATCTGGCAGATTCCAGCGCTGGCCTTCTTTTCCCGAGACCTCTATCGGGATGTCGCCCTTCGCTGGCAGGGGGTTGCCTTCGGTTACCTGCTCTTATTGTTAGCCCTTTGCTGGATCCCTGGTGCAATCAGAATCCACCGTTCCTTTGCCTTGTTTGTCGATGAAGAGGCGCCTCTGGTCATCGAGCAGATCCCGGAGATTGCCATCATTGACGGTCAGGCGTTCATCGATCATCCCCAACCTTATACCATCCACGACCCGGAAACAGGGGAAGCCCTGCTAGTGATCGACACTACCGGCACCATCACCTCACTGGAGCAGACCGATGCCCGCGGTTTGGTGACAGCCCGGCAGGCAATTTTTCAAAAGAGTGCTATTGAAACACGCTCCTTCAATTTCGAGACTATTGACCGCTATACGCTGAATCAAGAGAAAATCTATCGTTGGCTCGACCTTGCTAAAACCTGGGCCGCGCCGATTCTCTACCCCTTGTGCACTCTCGGATCCTTTGCCTATCGTATCGTCCAGGTGCTGCTCTTCGCCTGCATCGGTTTACTATTGATCAGCTTGTGCAAGGGCAAACTGCCCTTCGAGGCGCTGCTGCGGCTGAGCGTGGTCGCCATCACTCCGACGATCATCATCGACACCCTGTTCGATGCAGCGGCCATTAAGCCCCCTCTGGCAGGACTTTGGTTTTTTCTGCTCTCCATGGGCTACCTATGGTTCGGCATCCGCGCGGCTATCGAAAACGGCGGGACGACCTTTAAATTTGAAACACCCGCCGATCCAGCCTGAAGGCCAATACTGTTCATGGGGCATTCCAGCCCCTTCATTCAATAAGGAGGAACTATGGGTAATATCGATGCATTCTACGAAAAAGTCGTCGAGCTCTCCGTAACTTATGCCCCCAAGCTGGCTCTGGCCATCGTTACACTGGTCATCGGCCTGTACCTGATCAAGGGGGTATCCAAGGTGATCGTTGTGTCCATGAACAAGTCCAAAGTGGACAAGACCTTGATACCCTTTGTCAAAAATCTAATTTCCTGGGGTCTCAAGGCACTCCTGTTTATCAGCGTTGCCTCTATGGTCGGCGTGGCGACCACCTCGTTTGTAGCGGTCCTCGGCGCCGCCGGTCTTGCTGTGGGCCTCGCTCTGCAGGGCAGTCTCGGCAACTTTGCCGGGGGCGTACTGATCCTGCTCTTCAAACCCTACGGAATCAACGACCTGATCGAAGCCCAGGGACATGTCGGGGTGGTAAAAGAGGTACAGATTTTTAATACCATTCTGCTTTCTCCGGACAACAAGCGAGTCATCATCCCCAACGGCGCTATCTCCAATGGCTCCATTATCAACTTTTCCGCTGAAGACAAACGCAGGGTCGACCTGGTAATCGGCATCGCCTACGAATCGGATGTTGCCAAAGCCAAAGAAGTCCTGCTGCAGGTATTGAAAAATAACCAATGGGCTCTGAACGATCCTGCGCCTCAAGTTACGGTAGCGGAACTTGCCGACAGTTCAGTTAACCTGGCGGTTCGTCCCTGGTGTAAGCCTGCCGATTACTGGGATATTTACTTCTCCGTTACTGAGCAAGCCAAAGCGGCCCTCGAGTCCAACGGTATTTCCATACCGTTCCCGCAAACCGATGTTCATATCCGCAGCAACGACGCTGCATAAAGACGGTTGGGAAACTCAACCCCCATTAAAAGGAGCATGAAATGAACTGGTATCTCGATGTTTTAAAAAAGTATTGCGTCTTTCAGGGGCGCGCGCGCCGTAAAGAGTATTGGATGTTCACCCTCTTTAACGTACTGGCCTATATCGCCCTGATGATTATAGAGGGGATTCTTGGCATGGGAGGCGAGGGAGGCCTGGGCCTGCTCTCCATCCTTTACACGCTAGCGGTTCTGATGCCTGCCCTTGGAGTATCTGTTCGCCGTCTGCACGATACCGGCCGTAGCGGCTGGTGGTTGCTGATTAGCTTAGTTCCCCTCGTCGGCGGCATCGTACTGCTAGTGTTCATGGTTTTGGACAGCCAGGCAGGCACCAATCAGTACGGTCCCAACCCCAAAGAAGGGGAC
>JAIOSZ010000265.1 GCA_021107335.1 Desulfuromonadaceae bacterium
ATCACTGACCGTGCCGCGAAAGCCGTCATCCTCCGCCAGACGCTGTACTTCCTGGCAAATGGATTGTTCAGAACGGGATTGAATGAATTTGCCCTGATGCTGGGCAATGGCGCAAAAGGCACAGCCCCCGCAGCAACCACGATGGCTAGTCACCGAATGACGGATCTGCTCAAAGGCCGGAATGGTCTCGCGATAGTCAGGATGGGGCCTGCGCTGAAAGGGTAAAGCGTAGAGACGATCGAGGCGGGCTGGTTCCAAGGGCAGCGGCGGCGGATTGACCAGCAGCCAACGAGCGCCGTGGCCTTGCAGCAGAGGCCGGGCACAATAGGGATTGATCTCGCCAGCTGCCAGACGAAAGGCTTCGTTGAAAGCAGCTGTATCGTCTACCACTGCCTCAAAGGAGGGTAGCTCAACCCCATCGACAGGACGTTCTGTGCAGAGCAGGGCAGTGCCGCGCAGGTCTCGAATGGTCTCCAGCGCCTCGCCTGCGGCCATCCGGCGGGTCAATTCCAGCAGAGCTGTTTCGGCCATGCCGTATAACAGCAGACTGGCCTTGCTGTCGACCAGCAGAGAACGACGTATCGAGTCGGACCGATAATCGTAGTGGGCCAGACGGCGCAGACTGGCTTCAATACCGCCGATGATGACCGGCAGCCCCTTGAACGCCCCTTTAAGAGACGCAGTATAGGCGATTACTGCGCGATTGGGTCGGGAGCCGCTTTGTCCACCAGGAGTATAGGCATCATTGCGACGCAATTTTTTAGCTGCCGTATAATGGTTGACCATGGAATCCATGGCACCGGCGGAGACCGCCGCAAACAGCCGCGGCCGACCCATAGCCTGCATCGCCTGTGGATTTCGCCAATCGGGCTGGGCCAAAATGCCGACCCTATAGCCCTCGGCTTCGAGCAGCCGAGCCAGCAACGGCACGCCGAAAGCCGGGTGATCGATGTACGCATCCCCAGAAACGAATAGCACATCGAGCTGATCCCAGCCACGCTCGTCCATATCCTGCCGGCAGACAGGCAGAAATTTATTATCGTTGATAGTTTTCAGCAGCCGCCATCCTCACAGAGCTTTTTAAGGGTCCGGTCATAGCTGCGTTCACCGGCAGCAGAGAAAAAACAACCCGGTACCTCACCCTTGTCACGGTGATAAATAACACACTCGCAACAGCGCCCCCGCTTGTCACAGGCGGCATAGGTGCAGGTACAATGATCGAGACTCTGTTCGCCAATACAAGCCATGAAGTCCCCCTACTTCTATCCTAAAGTCGAAAACACCAGCGCCTACGGGCAGCACTCAGGGGAACAGGGGCAGCTGCTGAAGGCCGCAGTCCTCTTCCAGCTCCAGCATCAAGTTCATGTTCTGCACCGCCTGACTAGCCGCCCCCTTGAGCAGATTGTCGATGACGGAAACAACGATCACCCGACCGGTACGCGTATCACTAACCAAACCGAGATTACAGTAGTTACTACCCCGAACGTAAGCGACGTTAGGCAGCTCGCCCTCAGGATGGATCCGAACAAAGGGCTCGTTCCGATAGTGTTCTTGATAGAGTTCGATCAACTCGGCAGTGGAGTGGCTGGCAGTCAGACTAGCATAGCAGGTGGACAAAATGCCCCGATTAACGGGCAGCAGATGCGGTGTGAAGGAGACCGCTACCGGCTTACCAGAAAGCTGAGCGAGGGTCTGTTCGATCTCCGGCGTATGCCGATGACTGGCGACACCGTAGGCCTTGAAGCCTTCGTTGACCTCACAGTACAGGGAGCCGACCTTAGCAGAGCGACCGGCACCACTGGCACCCGACTTACTGTCAATAATTAAGCTGGCCAGGTCGACAAGCTCCCCCTGAAGTAAAGGAGCCAAGCCGAGAGCAACACTGGTAGGATAACAACCGGGGTTGGCCACCAGGCGTGCCCCCCTGATCTGCTCCCGGTAAAGCTCTGGCAGGCCGTAAACAGCCTCGGCCAACAAGTTCGCACTGGTATGGGGCTGGTACCACTGTTCATACACAGCGGCATCCTTAAGACGATAATCGGCGGACAGATCGACCACCTTACAGCCGGCCTCGAGCAGATCGGGAACCACCGCCATAGCCGCCTTGTGAGGCAGTGCGGTAAAAATCAAATCGGCCCGGGAAGCGATCAGCTCGACATCGACGGGATCGAAAACCAGTTCGCTACGACCAAGCAGCGATGGAAAGACACTGCTAATAGGAGAGCCGGCGTTCTGTCTGGAAGTAACGCAGGTGATTTCAACCCGCGGATGATTGAGGAGCAGCCGCAGTAGCTCGACACCGGTGTAGCCGCTGGCTCCGACGATGGCAACCTTGATCATGATAGCCTCCGATATGACTGGTGAGAGGTGCAAGCCCGACTGATAAATTCACCGGCTTGCAAAGCAAAAAGGGAACCCGTGGGTTCCCCTTGTGCGATCTTCTGTAAACGGGTCGCACAGCGACCAAAAGCTGCTTAACGCTTGGAGAACTGGAAACTGGCGCGAGCACCTTTTTTACCGTACTTCTTACGTTCTTTGATGCGACTGTCACGAGTGATGAAGCCGGCCTTCTTGAGGACAGCACGCAACTCGGGGTCGATGGCCAGCAGGGCCTTGGTGATGCCATGCTTGATAGCACCAGCCTGGCCGGAAGGACCACCACCGCTGACATTAACATTAATATCGAACTTGCCGGCGTTTTCGGTAAGCTCAAGTGGCTGGTTCACAATCATCTTCGACGTGGCACGCCCGAAATACTCATCGAGGGGCCGGCGATTGATGACGATTGTGCCGGTACCGGGCTTTACATAAACCCGGGCCACGGAAGTCTTCTTTTTGCCGGTCGCGTAGAACCTCTGTTCTGCCATCTTTATCTCCTGATGCGAATCTTAACTTTTAAATGACCAGTTCTTTGGGCTGCTGAGCGGCATGGGGATGATCCGTGCCGGCATAGACCTTGAGCTTTTTCAGCATCTCACGGCCCAGCGTATTTTTGGGCAGCATGCCCCGAACAGCCTTCTTGACAAGTTCTTCGGGCTTCTTTTCCATCAACTTTGCGGCATTGATGGAACGAATTCCGCCGGGATAACCGGTGTGGTGATAGTATTGCTTATCGGCCATTTTGTTACCGGTCAGCTTGAGTTTATCAGCATTCAGCACAATGACAAAATCACCAGTATCGACACTCGGCGTATAGATCGTTTTGTGCTTGCCGCGCAATACGCGGGCGATCTCGGTTGCGGTGCGTCCCAGAACTTTTCCATCAAGGTCAACAATAAACCATTTTCTGGTCACGTCAGCTTTCTTGGCTACTTGGGTACTCATTTGGTTCCTCTCTATTCTCTATATGTCGTAAACTGTGATTGAATTACGGGGCTCACAGAAGCCCGCAATCTAGCTGAACGACTCGAAGTTGTCAAGCATTTTATTGCTCTCATCGGTGGCATACCAGACCGCCGCCAGACGCAGTCCGTTAGCTGGACCACCAGGCATTGCGGCCATGCAGGGACGAACGAACCGAGACCAAGTACACACTATACCAGGGGCAATCGACCTCGTGTAGCGAAACGTCACTTAAATACGGACGGGTCGGCAAAAACGGATGGGTCGCGCCTACATTTTCCACAAAACAAAATATGTAGACACGACCCGAATGGCGCTAAAAAAATATGTCGTGACAACCCGCTATCTTTTAAGGGTTGCGGCAAGGTACCACTAAGCTTAAAGGTTATTCCTTGAGCAACCCGATATTGCCGACCGTACTGACACCCGAAACCGAAACAATTTGCACAAAATCTTTACACCACCTATTTAATAGGTGGTGCTCACAACGAGCCTATTTTCTGGAAGCATCTTCTTGTTTTACTATTTCAAGGAGTTCAACTTCGAAAACAAGCACCGCATTAGGTCCGATTTGTACCCCGGAACCTCTCACACCATAGGCAATTGTGCTCGGGATAAACAGTTTCCATTTGCTCCCTGTAGGCATCATCTGCAATGCCTCAGTCCAGCCTGAAATAACGCCGCCAACCCTGAACTGTGCCGGAGCTCCACGCGTATAGGAGCTGTCAAATTCAGTGCCATCCAGCAATCTGCCCACATAGTGAACTTTGACAGTATCGCTTGCCACCGGCACAGGGCCCTCACCTTTTGTCAAGACTTGATACTGAAGGCCGGATTTGGTCACCTCGACACCCTCTTTTTTACTATTTTCAGCAAGAAATTTTTCACCCTCTTTCAGGTTTTTTTCTGCCCAGGCCGTCTTTTTCAACCCAACATTCAGTCTGAGTTTTTCAAGGGTTTCTTTTTGCACAGCTCTTACTTCATCCGGTGTCAATAAGAGTTCGCCGTCATCCATCCCATCGTAAAAGCCCTGAAAGAAAGCATTTGCATCAAAATCAATGTCGTTATCCTTAAAGATCTTAAAGGATCTGCCCACTTCGGAACCAAAAGCATAGCCAACTTTTTCCGTCGGAGTTTTAAGCTCTGTCAACGTTGTATCTTTTTTGTCCTTGCAGGCGGCGAGCGTCAACAGGAACAACAAAACAAACATTAGCGAAAGATACTTTTTCACAACAAACTCCTTAAGTTGATAAAAAAAGGGTCCTGAATTCAAGTCGTATGCGAAACTCAACTTACTTTAGAAAATCCCTAGGACATCTTACCTACCTTGAACCAACACCCGACACATTAAAAGCGC
>JAIOSZ010000326.1 GCA_021107335.1 Desulfuromonadaceae bacterium
CCAAGCGGCGAGTATCTTCCTTGTTGAGGCCAAGACGCCGGGCTATGGTCGGGATCATGTCGGCGCCTTTGTTGCAGTGATCTTTGCCCTGCCCCTTGCCGATATCGTGCAGCAGCGCCGCCAGAAATAGCAATTCTCTCTTTTCAATGTCATGGGCCACTTTACTCAACAAGGCAAAGGACTCATCGTATTTCCCCTGCCAGATTTTGATCAATTCTTCCAAAGCAAACAGAGAATGGAAATCGACGGTGTAGATGTGATAAGCGTCATGTTGCACCTTGCAATAGAGACGACCGAATTCAGGCAGAAAATGGTTCAAGAAGCGCAAATGATGCATGCTTCGCAGGGCATCGGCAACCCGCTGAGGCGAGCGTAGAATCTCCATGAAATCACCGGTCATAATCCGTGAACGCCGAACATGATCGTTAATACGATGCAAATTTTCACGGATCAGGGTTTTGACCTGAATGCTGATCTTCACCCCCTGCTTCTGAGCTAGACGGAAGGCTCTCATCATCAGCGCCGGTTCTTTTTCGAACAGATCATCCTGCTCCACACGCAACTCATTGCCGTGGATATAGAAAGAATCCCCGACACTGCGTCGAACGGGGCGACGGCTGCGATGGACCGTCCTCTCTGGAGGAGCATCCAGGACACCGGTTGCTTTGGCCATTAGATAGGATGAGATATGCTCTACATGGGTGGCGTGGGCATAATAATCCTGCATAAATTGTTCGACAGCTGGCGCCTCTTTACTATCCTGGTAACCAAGAAAATGCGCGATCTTTTCCTGCTGATCGAAACGCAGCTGCTCGTTCTTTCCCTTAGACAGGTAATGCAGTTCATTGCGTATTCGCCACAGATAATCGAGCGCTCTTTCGAACTCTTCGCCCTGGCGTTCAGTGACCATGCCCTTGATGATCAATTCCCGCAAGTTACGGCATTTGTACTTGGCCTGAGCCATCCACATGGCGGTTTGAAGGTCTCGTAGGCCCCCCTCACCTTCTTTGATGTTCGGTTCCAGTAAAAAAACCGAAGAGCCGTATTTACCCATCCGCCGTTCGTGTTCGACGACCTTCTCCTGCAGAAATTTCTTGCTGTTCCAGCTGTATATTTTATTCAGTACCGATTGTTCAAACTCAGCGTGGCATTCCCGACTGCCTGTCAAATAACGGGTATCGAGGAGAGACGTGCGCACGGTGAGGTCTTTTTCGGCCATATCGATGCAATCGCGACTGGAGCGAACACTGTAGCCAACCTCCAGTTTCAAATCCCAGAGGATATACAGCATGCGTTCCGCTAAGGCTTCGGCAAAATCCCGCCCCTTACTGCAATAATAGAACATCAGATCGATATCAGATCGGGGATTCAGCTGAGCGCGACCATATCCCCCTAGAGCCAGCAGCACACAGGAGTTGCCATGACGCTGCACCAAGCTTTCGGAGACAATTTGATAAAGGGTGTGCAGTAGTTGATCGTTGAGTTGAGTGACCTGATCGACTACCGCACGACCACCGAGCCCCGACCGATGCTGATCACGAACTTTCTTTTGTCCCTGCTCAAGAAAAGCGCGAGCCGTTTCAACCAGCAGCGAACGATTTCCTTGGTAGTCCTGCCCTACAGCAGCAATAATTTTATCATTAAAAAAAACACCAACATCAAATGGCATTACAGGTCCTTATTTGGTGGCAATCATGCGGCTGTCTTGAGCGAACTTTTTAACCCCGGCCACAATGGCATCTGCGGCCCGCCCTTGAAATTTACTACTTTTAAGACGGCCTTCATCAGTCTTATTGCTGATGAACGCCGTTTCCACAAGCACCGAAGGCATGGTGGCACCCAACAGTACATAAAAGGGGCCCTGTCGAACCCCATGGTCCTTAATTTCCGAATAGTGTCGGCCGAGACTACCGACCAAGCTACTCTGGATTTCCGCTGCCAGGCGGCTCGATTCGTTAATCTTAGAGTTGGCCATCAGGTCAAATAATATCATTTCTAAATCGCCGACCTGCTTCAAAGATGTGCCATTTTCCCGGGCTGCGACCGCAGCGGCCTTGTCGTTTTTAGAAAAGTTTAAATAGTAAGTTTCGATACCGCGCACCGAACGGTTTTTGCTGGCATTGGCATGGATGGAGATAAACAGGTCTGCACCGACCCGATTAGCCACAGCGGTGCGCTCTTCTAACGCCAGATAAACATCCTTATCTCGGGTCAAAACCACCTGGCAGCCGAACTCCTTTTTCAGACGTTTTGCCAATACGCGGGCCAAGGCCAGAGTGACATCCTTCTCATAGGTGCCCCGGGGACCGATTGCGCCGGGATCCTTACCGCCATGTCCAGCATCAACCACAATCCGCCGCAATCGATTGCTACCGCCTTCAGGCAAACGCACCTGCGGTTGGCGCTCTTCTGGCGTCTGAGCCAGAACCGTGGCAATCGGGTCTCCCTTGGCCGTGGGCAGTGAACGTATTTCTGTTGAATTAGCCTCAAGCACAGCCTGCTTTTTAGTACCTAGATCGATCACAATACGGTCTGGACCCTTTAGGGCAAAAACCTTGTATTCTCCCTCCATCGCGAGATCAAGTACTACCCGCGTATTATTGTTCTGTTGTTTCCCGACTCGAACCTGCCGGATCATCCCTTCTTTAACAGCCATGCGCTGATCTAAACCGGACGCAATCCCTGCTCCTTTTAGATCAATGTAGATCCGCGGCACAATTCCTTTGCCAGCATCACCCGGCAAAGAGCCTGAACTAAAAGGTACCGAACCGTTGAGTTCCAGCACGATTCTCGTGTATTCGGGGCTAGCCCAGTGACGAATGGATTTCAACAGAAGCCTACCCGGCGCGACCCTAGACGTTTTTACAGAGGATGATGGAAGAGCACGAACCCTCTTGGTAGGAGCATAAGCGGCCAAGCGGACTGCACCCTTTTGTGCTAAACGAACCATATCCCCTTTAGGATAGCGATCGATAGCCTCGCGATAGAGCAGATAGGCCTTAGCGAACTGCTTCTGATGTTTTTCTATGGCCCCTGCTGCCAGCACTAGGCTGTCATCGGCCAGGTTGCTGCCAGGATAACTGGCCGCCAGGCGCTTATAAAAAGCAATCGCCGAAACAATATCAGACCTTTTTTGAGAAATACGGTAAAGCCGTTGGCTGGCTTTGCCAGCCAGGTAAATAGCTGCGGGCGCCTTTGAGTGGGGGGCGTAGCGCTTAGAAAAGCTATCAAATCGATTGATGACCTTTTCCCAGTTGTCCCGATAGAGCTGTTTCTTTTGGGAAGCCAGCAGCAGGTTGTACTGCTGGCGTGCCTTTTGAAATGTCTCCGTGGGACCCGCATGGCAAAGTCCGGCCGGCAACAATAAACCTAATAGTAAAAGTCCTACACAGGTAAATCGACAGAATTGCATAGCGTCACACCATCTTCTGTAATTCATAGAGTAGATTAAGCCCTTCCAGGGGCGTCATATGAGCGATATCAAGTTCCTGTAATTTAGTGCGTAACGGATCGTCAGCACCCGAAAACAAAGAAAGTTGCGGTTCAACGGTACATTCTCGAGGTTGTTGACTACGAGCCAACCGCGGCTGGCCCTGCTCTTCAAACTCACCCCGTTCAAGGTTATTGAGAATCTCCCGAGCCCGGCCCAACACTTCTTCCGGCAGTCCGGCCAAACGGGCGACCTGAATACCATAGGAATGGCTGGCCCCGCCCGGTACGATCCGGCGCAGAAAGATAATTTGCTCGTTCCATTCCTTAACCGCAATATTGAAATTTTTGACCCTTGAGCAGGTCACGGCCAGATCGGTCAATTCGTGATAATGGGTGGCAAACAGGGTTTTAGCCGCTACCTGCGGATTATTGTGCAGGAATTCAGCCACGGCCCAAGCAATACTGATCCCGTCAAAAGTGGAGGTGCCGCGACCTATTTCATCAAGCACCAGCAGGCTGCGTGGGCTGGCATGGCGCAGGATATTGGCCGCTTCGGTCATTTCTACCATAAAGGTCGACTGACCCTGAGCTAAATTGTCGCTGGCGCCGACCCGGGTAAAGATACGGTCGACCAAACCGATATGAGCCGCCTTGGCTGGCACCAGGCTGCCCATATGAGCCATCAGGGTGATCAGTGCCACCTGACGCATAAAGGTCGACTTACCGGCCATATTCGGCCCAGTGATAATCAGGATCTGATTCTCTTCACAATCGAGGCTAACATCGTTAGGCACAAAGTTTTCGCCAAGATGCATCGCCTCGATAACAGGATGGCGCCCTTCTTCGATGATCAACTGGCTGCTGTCATCCATCTCGGGCCGCACGTAGTTGCGGCTGTGGGCCACCTCGGCCAAGGACTGCAACACATCGAGATTGGCGACCACCTCAGCCGTCTGCTGAATGCGTTTGCCCTCTTTGGCCACCTGGCAACGCACCTGCTGAAAAAGATCGAATTCGATAACGACCATCTTCTCTTCAGCGCCCAGCACCTTTTCTTCGTATTCTTTCAATCGAGGCGTGATGTAGCGCTCGGCATTGGCCAGCGTCTGTTTGCGCTGGTAATCCTCGGGCACCTTGGCGACATGGGTTCGGGTCACCTCAATGTAATAGCCAAACACCTTGTTGAATCGCACCTTAAGGGAGGAAATGCCGGTGCGCTCACGTTCTTCCCGCTCTAATTGGGCAATCCAGCCCTTGCCGGTTCGGCAAATCTGGCGCAATTCATCGAGTTCGGCGTCGAAACCGTCCCGGATCAAGCCCCCTTCGCGCAATACAAAGGGCGGGTCTTCGACAATGGCTTTATCAATGAGCTCTAAGACGTCCTGCAAAGGATCATGGTTTACAGCCAGCTCGGTAATCAGCTCGCTGGAAAGCTCCCCCAGTTGCCCAGATATCGCGGGTAACTGTTGCAGAGTCTTTTTCAAAGCGACCAAATCTTTACCGTTGGCGTTGCCCATGGATATTTTGGCGTTCAATCTTTCGAGATCATAGACCCCATCCAGCGCTTCGCGAAGTTCTTCCCGTATCAGGCTTTCCTCTACCAGTTCGGCCACCGCCTCGTGACGGCAACAAATGCGCGCCAGGTCGATGAGAGGCCGATTGATCCAATGCCGCAGTTTGCGCCCACCCATGGCGGTAACGGTACCATCGAGCACCCCGAGCAGCGAACCCTTTTTGCGTTGGTCGTTGAGGGTGGCGGTCAATTCAAGGTTGCGCCGGGTATTGTTGTCCAGGGCCATGAAGTCCTGGCAATGATAGGTGACAAGGGATCGGATATGCTCGACAACACCTTTTTGCGTTTCAAGCAGATAATGAAGAATAGCTCCGGCCGCTCCTTGAGCCAGAGACAGGCCCTCGCAGCCAAAGGCGTTCAAAGAATTACAGGAAAAAAACTGCTGGATGCGCTCCCGACCGTAATCGGCCTCAAAAGCCCAATCCGGCAGTCGATTGAGAGAGCGTTCCTGCAATACCGAATCAAGGTCGACCAGCAGCTGCTGACCAGCCTCTTCGGCACAGAGGACTTCACGCGCATCGACGGAAGCGATTTCGCTACGTACCGTCTCCAGATCAGTCACCTCGGTGACACGGAATTCACCGGTGGTAATATCGAGCAGAGCGATCCCCCAGCGTTATCCGCTGTCTCCGCAAACAGCCAGCAGATAGTTGTTCTGTTTAGGCTGCAGGGTGTCGCTGTCGATGACCAGACCGGGGGTGACAACCCTCACCACCTCTCTCTTGACAATCCCCTTGACCGTCTTAGGATCTTCTACCTGCTCGCAAACGGCCACCTTAAATCCGGCAGCCACCAGTTTGGCGATGTAGGGTTGACTGCTGTGAAAAGGAATGCCGCAAAGAGGAATTTCATCCTCGGAGCCCTTGTTCCGCGAGGTCAGGGTAATATCGAGCACCCGGGAGGCAGTGACGGCATCTTCCAGGAACATTTCATAGAAGTCACCGAGACGGAAAAAAAGGATGGAATCGGCATGCTGGGATTTAATCTCCAGATATTGCCGCATCATGGGAGTTATTTTGTTCATATCATCTATATCGAAAACCAAGAATCGGATAGTAACGGGCTGTTTTAAAAGCTCAGTGAACGCACCTTGAATCAGATCATTTATAGCGTGTCATGTTAACAAAGGGCACCGATGTTGTAAATAGAATCAACCATAACTTTCTCAATCGATTCTCTTAATTTTCGGCAAGTTGTCATGGAAATATTGGACATGAATCTGTTATAGTGACCATCATCAACATCAGGTCAGAGGCCATACAGCCCCGACCTCTGAATCTGCCTCTGCAAACGGATCCCATGACAAACGGCAACCGCAAAATTCACGCAGCCAGAATCTCCTTAGCAACGGCTCTCTGCCTTGCGACCCTCAAGGTTCTGGCGGCCCTGGCGACCGGCTCTCTGGCGGTACTCTCCTCGGCCATCGATTCACTGCTCGACATTCTCATGTCGGGCGCCAACTATTTCGCCATCCGCCAAGCTGAATTGCCGCCCGATTCGAAGCATCCCTTCGGCCATGGTAAATTCGAGACGGTAGCTACCATATTCCAGGCGCTAGTGATTTCCCTGTCAGGCCTCTATGTTCTCTATGAATCGAGTCAACGACTGATTCATCCTACGAACCTGTTGCGCCTCAAAGAAGGGATGGCCGTTTTGCTCATCAGTTCGGTGGTCTCCTGGAAAATCGCCCGTTATCTCAAAGCCACTGCTAAGGCGACGGAATCCTCTGCACTGAAAGCAGATGCCCTGCATTTTTCCATGGATATCTATACCAACGTCGCTCTGGTGGCAGGGTTAGCCCTGGTCCTATGGCTGAAAATACCTTGGCTCGACCCGGTGCTGTCGATGCTGGTCGGCTGCTATATCCTCTTCGAAGCCTTTCGCCTGGTGCGGCACGGCATGGGCGATATTCTTGACGAACAGTTGCCCGCCGCCATCCGTGATGAGATCGCCGAGATTATCGACCTTCATCAGGCACATCTGATCGGTTACCATCGGCTGCGCACCCGACGAGCCGGCTCGCAAAAAATCATCGATTTTCACCTGACAGTCTGCCAACACTTCTCTGTGGCCGAAGCGCACAAGATTGCCGACCACCTCGAACAACGAATTCAGGATAAAATCGGTGGTAGCGATGTAATCATTCACATCGAGCCTTGTAGCCGCCTCGACTGCGATGCGGGGCACTCCTGCTCCAAAGGTCCCCAACCATTAAAAAAGGGGCCTCAGGCCGAAACCTGATCCCCTTTTTGTTGGCTATTTTCCAAACAACCAATCAGCGCCCGACCATGATCCCGAGAGCTTCGGCTGTGTGTACCAGATTACCCTGAGGATCGACTCGGTTCATGGTCGAGACGGCCAGGTCAATCTCCGTCGCCAGCACTTCCCGACCGACAAGGGCGACCATCTTGCCGAATTCACCCCGTTCGAGCAATTCGACGGCTTTGACCCCGAAACGCGAGCCGAGAATACGATCAAAAGCCGAAGGAGTACCGCCCCGCTGCAGGTGACCAAGGACTAC
>JAIOSZ010000026.1 GCA_021107335.1 Desulfuromonadaceae bacterium
ATTCTGCGTCGGTTGGAAGCCCCGTCTTCCATGGCCGACCTCGCCCATTTGTGGGACCACCCTCATGAAACAGTCCGTCAAGAGGTGCTGAAAACAGCTCTTGTTTTCCAGTATCCGCAAGGCAGTAACTATCTTCTTGAGGAATTCACTCATCCCGAATTTCAACGCCGCCTCTCTGCAGTAAAGATGGCCCGGCACTGCCAAAACCGCACCGTTCGGGCCTTTCTCTTGATCATGCTTGGTGACCGGAACCTTTCCTTGCAGGGATTGCATCTAAAATTTGCAGCCCTCGATTCTTTGGTTGAGCAGGGCACAAAAGACTTATTACCCCACCTCGAAGATCGCTTTCGCGCTTTCAGCCTGTGGCATCCCCGGCGTCTAATGCGCTTGCGTCAACGCATTCTGCGCAGCTTGCTGCATTTCTCAGCCGAAGATACCGAAACCCTGCTCAACAGACTTTCAAGCATTAAACGCCCAGCAGTAGCGCGCCTGGTTCGACAGGCCCGAGCAGAGCTGTTAAAGGGGACATCGTGAGCCAAAACCAATCTGCAGCCTGGCAAAATTTTTTCCGTCTGCTAGTGACGGCCGCCTCTAATACCGATCTTTACAGTCCGCAACATCCGCAGGTCAGCCGCCTAGTCGGCAAAGCCCGTGAACTGATCGGATCGCTGATGGGCTCCGATACAAGAATCAATATCATGCTCATCGATCAGAACATCATTCTTGGCAAGAGCCCTTTACCTGCGACCCTGCATACCATCCGTTTTGTCGACACCCTTAAAACCCGCGGCATCGAACATCTCAGCCTGCGGGGGGAAATTAACCAAGCGGAACTTCTGCAACTGATTCTGTTGTTAGCTAAGCGCCAGCAGCCCCCTCAATCGCCGCAAAATAGTACCAATTTACGATTCGGCAGCATCGACATGTCGAGGACCGGTCAGGGCGAAGGTGCAACCAGGGTTAGCCAACCGTCTACTGAGAGTGCCCTATTGCATTGTGAACGGGACCGACTGGAGGAAATTTGCTCTGGAGCTAGCAAGAATCGCCCCCTCAGCGTTACCGGCCTGAAGGAAATCGTCATTCACTTTCTGCAGGCTCTTGATCAGGAACTTGATCCCCTGTTGGCCATTTTCCCCTTGCATAAGCAGGACCAGTATTCCTTCACCCACTCGACCAACGTCTGTCTGCTCACCCTGGCCCACGCCCGCCGCCTCGGTCTCAAAGGCTCATTGCTACACGACATCGGCATTGCAGCGCTGTTGCATGATATCGGCAAGCTGTTTCTGCCTGTCGATATCATCAACAAGCCAGGAAAGCCCAATGATGAGGAGTGGCAGATGATTCGCCTGCACCCGGTGCGGGGCGCAGAATACCTTGTCGGCACAGCGGGGGTCCCGCAATTAGCGGTGGTAACAGCCTACGAACACCACATGAAATACGATCTGACCGGCTACCCTACTGTTAAAAAGAACTGGCAACAGCATCTGTGCAGCCACATGACGACCATCGCCGATATCTTCGACGCCCTGCGCACCAAACGCTCCTATCGCGAGGCCATGAACGCAAGCAAGGTCAGGAAAATGCTGAGCGAGCTGGCTGGCCAGGAATTGCACCCGGAACTTTGCTCATCATTTCTGCAAATGATCGACGAAGTAACCATCCCTCCTTCCGTAGCCCAAACCCCATAAAAGCACAACGGCCTTTCCCTAAGGAAAGGCCGTTGTGCTTTTTAAGTAGGCCAATCATCGCTGGCCCCGAATCCCCCTTTTAAAAAGAAGGATTTATATCATTTAAAATCCGTTTAAATACCCTATCAAACAGAAACACTGGAGATTGCGACAGGAAGTTGCAGCTCAACAATAGCCAATTCCCGAAGTTTGAATTTCTGGATTTTACCGCTGGCGGTCATGGGAAATTCGCTAATGAAGGTGATATAGTGGGGAACTTTGTAATGGGCAATCTGGCCGCTGCAATAGGCCCGTATTTCCTCTTCGTCGCAAACCAGCCCCTCTTTGAGCTTAATAGCCGCCATGACCTGCTCACCGTATTTGGCATCGGGAACCCCGTAGACCTGAACATCGGCCACCTTGGGATAAGTGTACAGAAACTCCTCGATCTCCCGAGGATAGATGTTCTCACCGCCGCGAATAATCATATTTTTAATCCGCCCGGTAATACGGCAATAACCCTGCTCATCCATCACCGCCAGATCTCCGGTATGCAACCAACCCTCTGAATCGATGACTTGAGCTGTTTCCTTCGGCATACGATAGTAGCCGCGCATCACTAAATAACCGCGAGTGCAAAGCTCCCCTTGTTGGTCTGACGACAGAGTCGCACCGCTCTCCACATCGACAATCTTCACCTCTACCTCGGGCAGTACCCTGCCGACCGAAGCAACCCGTAACGCCAGAGTGTCATCGGTGCGAGTCTGGGTAATCACGGGCGAAGCCTCGGTCTGACCGTAGGCGATGGTAATATCTTGCATGTACATATCGCTCATAACCCGCTTCATGACCTCTACGGGACAGGGCGAACCAGCCATGATTCCGGTACGCAGACTGCTCAAATCGTAGTGACTAAAGCGAGGATGATCCAGCTCGGCGATGAACATGGTTGGTACCCCGTGCAGGGCGGTACAGCGCTCCTTTTCGACGGTCTGCAATACGGTTTCAGGATTGAAGATTTCCACCGGCACCATAGCGCTGCCATGGGTAACACAGGCCAGCACACCCAGCACGCAACCGAAACAGTGGAAAAAGGGCACCGGGATACACAACCGGTCCTCGGCGGAAAATTTCATGCATTCGCCGATTTGGAAACCGTTGTTGATGATGTTGTGATGGGTCAACATCACCCCCTTAGGAAAACCTGTGGTTCCCGAGGTGTACTGCATGTTGATCACCTCGTGCTCATCCAGGGAGGCTTTAACCGTCTGCAGCGTATCGTCTGTCACCTGCTCGGCCAATTTATCCAGTGCGGAAAAGGGCAGCATACCGGCAGGGGTTCCATCACCGATAAAAACTACATTATTCAGTTCCGGCAACTTATCGCTGCACAACTTTCCCGGGGCAGCGTCCGCTAGGTTGGGGATCACAGACCTGAGGGTCTCGGGATAACTGGTACCCTTGAAACCCTGCACGAGAAATAGACTACGCGCATCGGACTGTCGCAGAATGTATTCTAGCTCGGCCGCCTGATAGTTGGTATTGATCGTCACCAGAATGGCTCCGATTTTGGCAGTAGCAAACTGTAACAGCACCCATTCAGGGACATTGGTCGCCCAGATGGCAATGTGATCACCCTTAGCGACCCCTAGAGCCAACAGGCCCTTGGCCAAACGATCACAGTGATCATTGAGTTGTCGGTAGCTGTAGCGCAGCCCGCGATCGGGATAAACCAGGGCATCGTGATCAGGGTAGCGGCTGGCTATCTCTTCCAACAACCCGCCCATGGTGACATGTAACATTGTGCTCACAGTTAAAATCCTTTAGTCGTTAGTCCCTGCCGGTTCAACAAGGAGCCACTAGTTCCTGCATGATAAACGAGCGGATCAAACGCATGTCTTCGAGGCTCATATCGACAAACTGAACGCCCATGCCTTTTGGCAGCCGAGGATTTTGCTGACCGTCTTCGGCATTAAGCCAGGCCACCCGGCCAACACAGCGAATCGGCCGCTCTTGCTCGGGCAGCAAAAACTCCAGACGCAAAGGCGTTGCCACCGGCGGCGGATCGACGGTTTCAATAAACAAACCGCCAGTACTGACATTGATGGAATATTCGCGCAGTTCCCGTTCTTCAGCACCAAAACCGTAATGCACACTGAGCCGTAGCGCGACCCGTGGTGCATCCCGTTGACTGACCTGCAGATGCCGGCGGCCGACTTCAATGAACAGCTGCCGGTTTAAGGGCTTCAGCAGAATATCATCGCAGCCAGCCCGCTCGCAACGCTGCAATTCTTCGCCCCGATCTCCCTTGGCCACCATGATAACCGGAATATTCCGCAATTCCTGATGGGCTTTGAGGCGTCGGCAGCACTCATCGCCGCTTAGTTCAGGCAGGACAATATCCATAAAAATAAGATGGGGGCGTTCCTCGGCAGCCATTTCGTAAGCCGCCACGCCATTCCTGGCAAACAACAGTTCGTACTCATCTCGGTAAAGAAAGGATTTCTCGACCTCTCTGAACAGATCTCCATTACTAACCAGCAATACTTTTTTCTTTGCCATCGATAAACCTTGGCTGCAAACATCGGTTAAATAAATTAGGCAACAACACGAACTCGAGACTCAATTGATCACTGGGCGCAATCGGAAGGATCGCCTTTGAGTTTAAGTAACCCGTGTTCCAGAGCAGGCAGTACCACAGCCAGGTTCTCGCGAACCCCTTTGGGGCTGCCAGGTAGATTAATGATCATGGTCTGGCAACGCACCCCGGCCAAAGCCCGGGACAACATGGCATGGGGGGTGATCTGCATGCTGGTCGCCCGCATGGCCTCGGCCATGCCCGGTATCTGCGAGTCGACAACCCTCAAGGTTGCCTCCGGGGTCACATCCCGCGGACTCATACCGGTCCCTCCTGTGGTCAAAATCAGATCGAGCTTTTGCACATCGACCCAGTCCACCAGTTTGGCCACGATCAGCTCCAGGTCATCGGCAACAACCTGGTACTGCAGGACCGAGCCAAGAGGAGCCACCATTTCACGTATCACCTGACCACTGATATCCTCTCGCTCACCGCGAGACCCTTTATCAGAGAGGGTCAATATGCCAATGGCAAACTTTCCTGCATCGCTCACAGAACCTCCCAGTCGCCCTCAAGCAATTCTATAACATCGCCATTAGCTACCGGGCCACCATGCAACACCCGGGCAAAAACACCTTCGCGGGGCATGACACAGTCCCCAGCTGGATAATAGATCTGACAACGTTGAGGGCAGACCTTACCGAGCTGGGTGATTTCCAATACAGCTTCACTGCCCATCTTTAATCGGCTACCGATAGGCAGCGAACAAAGATCAAGACCTTCGGTAGTAAAATTTTCGGCAAAATCCCCAGGACCCACATCAAGCCCCTTAGCCAGCATTTTGGCGACACTCTCATTGGCCAGAAGGCTGATCTGACGATGGCCGTCACCGCCGTGGCCATCACCTTGAAGACCAAAATCTTCCACCAACACGCCCTGTCCAACATCCTTTTTACGCCCGCCCTTGGCTAGGCTGGTGCACACGGCGACAATTTTTCCCTTTATCATACTGTTCTCCTGAAAATCTAAAAATGAGTTTATCGTTTCTTTAATTTGGCATTAAGCATTCGCCTAGCAGCATTAGCAATCACCTGAGAAATATCACGACTTTTGCTGAGCGTTTTAAGATCTCGCTCGGATAGTATATTCATATAGCGCAGCGCCAGCGCCGGTGGAGTACGAGGATGAACAACCAGAGCCTGTTTGATGGCATAGTTCTTCATCCACTCCCGATTCATGGTAACAATCCGGATCAACTCCTCATTACTGCTCTTGTTATTAACCACCGCCAGCACCTCCCCGTCGCTGACACGGGGGTTTTTCAACACCCCTGAGCAGACCAGTTTGTTGCTTTCTCGAACAAGCAATTTACGCCATTCCTTATCGCCGGTGAGGGCCGCTTTGACCTTTTCCGCAACCCCCATATGCATGATTTGCTGATAAACGGAATGGTCTTCCTCCTCGGTCTCCTCGTCCCAGTCATCCGCCTCCTGCTCAGCCTGGTCAGCAGCCCGGGACGCCAGCTCGTCAAAACGGGCCAGCCAGTGGCCATCGGCAACGGGATTGACTTCAAGGGCTTCACGCAAACCCTCGACCCCACAACGGGCATAGCGGTCGACCAGAAAACTGACCACATCGACACTAGAATGGCTGGCTACGGACAACAAAGTCTGCCGAGCCAACCCCGGATTATCAAGCAACAGCACCAATACCGAGGCGTCATCGGAACGTTGTTTGGCTATAAAATCGAGAACCTGGGGATGAAGTTCAGCGTCGCAGAGCAACGGGACCAAACGATAAGGCGCAATGCTCTTAAGAGTGCTAATAGCCAGATCGCGAACCTCCACCGCACCGCGATGGGCCAGCAGAAACAGGGCCAGAAGTTCATCGCTATTACAGAGTTGCAACTGACCGCCGGCCACCTCTCGCTGCTCCTCAAGAGAAGTGTCCGGACCGATCAATTGAGCAACGCGCGAGGATACTTTAAGTTTTCGGTCGGTAGTCAGATCTTTCATGGCTCTCTTCCGTGGGTTGCTTAAACCCCTTTTACCAGCACAGATAATCGCTGGCGACAGCAGCCCTGGTATTGTCGGCTGTTCTCCCTCAGCAGTCAAGACACCTTTGTACAAATTAGCCAAGCCACTCCAAAGGGCAATACCCCAGATGCAGACAAAAGCGTCCTTCGGCGGCAGCACCGAAGGACGCAAAATCGCACCTTCAACAGAAGATTGACTCTTCAAGCAACATTAGTCTTCACGATTGAGATCAGCCAGCAATTTTTGCATATTTTGCGCTGGCACCTCTTGGTAATGAGAGAATCCCATGGTGAACATGCCACGATCGGAAGTCATCGAACGAAGCTCCGGCGCATATTGGAGTACCTCGCTCAGAGGAACCTGCGCCGCAACCGCCTGATTGCCCGTCTTTGGCTCCATCCCCAGCACCTTGCCGCGGCGGGAATTCATGTCGCCGATAACATCACCGACACAATCATCCGGAACGGTGATCTCCATCTGCATCACCGGTTCGAGCAAAACAGGCTTGGCCTGCTCTACACCTTTTTTGAACCCCATTGATCCGGCAATTTTGAAGGCCATCTCAGAAGAGTCGACGGAATGGTAAGAACCATCGTATAGAGTCGCCCTGAAATCGACGGTCGGAAATCCAGACAAAACCCCCTTTTGCGCCGCTTCGGCAATACCTTTTTCTACCGCGGGAATATATTGGCGAGGCACCGCTCCGCCGACTATTTTGTCGACAAATTCGAAACCGGATCCCCGGGGCAGCGGTTCCATTTCTAGCCAGACGTCGGCATACTGGCCGCGGCCACCCGACTGTTTTTTATATTTACTCTGCAGCTGGGCCTTGCCACGCAAGGTTTCACGATAAGGCACCTTCGGCACCTTGAGCAACACCTCGACATTAAACTTACGCTTTAGCTTCTCGGCAGTAACCTCGACATGAACCTGCCCCATGCCCGACAGGACCAACTCTTTGGTTTCCTCATCACGCCTTACCTGCAGGGTAGTATCCTCTTCGACCAGCTTGTGCAACGCACTGTTTATCTTATCTTCATCGCTTTTACTGGCCGCTTCTAGGGCAAAGGAAATAACCGGTTGGATCGGCTCAGGGTAGTCGTAACAAATAGGATTGGCACCGTCGCACAGGGTATCTCCGGTGCCGGTTTCCTTAAGTTTGGCTACCGCCACAATATCGCCAGGCGAAGCGATCTGCACCGGCGATTGCTGTTTGCCGTTGAGCATGAAAATCTGGCCCACCCGCTCGACCGCATCCTTATTGGCATTATAGAAGTTGCTGTCTGATTTGAGAGAGCCGGAGTAGACCCGGAATAAGGTTAGCTTACCGGTGTAGGGGTCGCTGATGGTCTTAAACACCAAGGCGGAAAAGGGCTGATCTTCAGCCGGTAGACGCTCTTCAAGCTCTTCACTTTTGGGATTAGTGCCGGCCTGGCTACCGCGATCAGTAGGCGACGGCAGACAGAGATTGACGTAATCGGTGAGTTCGCTGACTCCCGCATTGCGGGCCGCACTGCCGGCCAATACCGGAATGAAATTCCCGGCCAGGGTACCGATACGCAACCCCTGAAGAAGTTCAGCCTCAGTCAGAGTCTCCTCTTCCAGATACTTCTCCATCAGGTCATCTTCGGTTTCGGCAACGGCCTCCATCAGCATTATCCGCAGGGTTTCAGCCTCGTCCAGCAGTTCGCCAGGAATGTCCTCTATCTCACTACCGCCACTGCCGTCGTCTTTAAACAGATGGGCCTTCATGGTCACCAGGTCGATGACCCCGCGGAAATCATCTTCAGCGCCGATGGGTAGGGTAACTACCACAGCGGGAGTATCAAGGGAGTCGGCCATACTCGATATTGCTCTATCAAAATCGCCTCGTTCGCGATCCATCTTATTGACGAAGGCAATAGTTGGAACACCGAATTCATGACACCAGTCCAAGATCTTCTGTGTTTGCGCCTTAACCCCAGAGATGGCTGAAACCAGCAACACTGCACCATCTACGGCGCGCAGACAGTTACGAGTGTCATGAAGAAAGTTGGCGTAACCCGGTGTGTCGACGATCTGCAGTTGATGTCCCCGCCACTCGCAATGGGCAACTGCAGCGCCAATCGTGATGTTGCGCTTAATCTCCTCAGGTTCATAATCCATGCAAGAGGAGCCGTCATCGACCCGCCCCAGTCGATCGGTGGCCCCGCTGTTAAACAGGATCGCCTCGACCAGCGAGGTCTTACCCGCTCCGCCATGTGCAATAACCCCAAAATTCCTCACTGTTGCCGTGTCGTACTTTCCCATGGTCTCTCCCTTCCTTTTCCCGGTTAAAGGAACTCGATTAAGGATCGCTTTGCAGGAAACAACGAATTTCAAGATGCGGCCTGCCGACCGCGTTCTATCCACAGAGCAGCAATAAACTGCTGGATGGTTTGAGGAGCATCAAGTGCAATTCGAAGCGACCGATAAAGTCGCCGCTTGGAATCAGGTTTTGTTACGCAAATAAAGGATTCGCAATCCCTCCAATGTCAAAAAAGGTTCCACTTCCTGAATGGTCTGGGAAGCGGGAGCAATTGCCTTGGCCAGACCGCCAGTGGCGATCACCAAAGGGGTTTCCCTTGTCTCCTGGCACATGCGTCCGACAATGCCATCCACCAAGCCGACATACCCGAAAAACAGACCAGCCTGAATACTGTTAACGGTATTCTTGGCGATCACCTGAGGGGGACGAACAAATTCGACCCGTGGCAGCTTGCTGGCTTGTTGAAACAGGGCCTCGGCAGAAATATTCAGGCCCGGAGCGATGGCCCCACCCTGGTACTCACCCCGCGCCGAGACCAGATCGAAGGTGGTAGCGGTGCCGAAATCGACGATAATCAGACTACAACGGCGCTTTTCATAAGCTCCGACCGCATTGACGATGCGGTCGGCACCCACCTCTCGAGGGTTGTCGTAATTTATCGGCATGCCGGTCTTGATTCCCGGCCCGACCAGATAGGGCGCACGTTTGAAATATTTGCGGCATAATCCTTCCAAAGCATCTTTGGTCGGTGGCACAACGCTGGAGATAATGACATCCTCAATGGCCGACATGGGAATATCGCCCAAACGTAGCAGCTCATGAATAAGCATCGCATACTCATCCACCGTCCTGGTTTTGTCGGTGGTGATGCGCCAGTTCTGCACCAGATCCTCGCCCTGATAGAGGCCGAGCACGGTATTGGTATTGCCTACATCGATAACCAGCAACATAAAGTAGATGGTCTTTCCTGATAAAATTTATTGATTACTGACCGGTAAGAGGCCGCACATCCCCGGCCAACACCCGTTCCTGACGGCCATCAGCCAGCTTTAGCAGCAAGGCGCCATCTTCATCGAGGCCGACGACCTGTCCACGCAACAGGCGACCCTGACAATCGACTTCAACCAGCTGTCCGGTCAAGACGAAATACTCCTGCCATGCCTGCATAATCGGCTCAAAACCTTCCCGCTGGTACTGCCTATACAAGCGATCGAGCTGTTCCAACAAGGTGCGGGTAAAACGCAGCCGCGATATCTCGCGGCCGCTGGCCATCGCCAGAGAGGAAGCCGGATAGCGCAGATCGTCTGGAAACTGTTCGGCCTGCATGTTGATATTGACACCCACACCGAGAATCAAGTAATGAATCCGTTCCGTTTCGGCATCAAGTTCATTAAGCAGTCCAGACACCTTGCACCCGTCGAGCAGCACATCGTTGGGCCATTTGACTGTCGGCGTCAAGCCGGTAATCTCAGCAATGGCCCAAGCCACAGCCGCCGCCGACAAAAAGGTCAGTTGCGGGGCATGTCGGGGTGCGATGGGAGGCCGCAAAATAATCGACGCATAGAGATTAACCCCGGCAGGAGACGTCCAGCGCCTCCCAAGGCGCCCCTTGCCGGCCTGCTGAGCTTCAGCGATAACAACGGTGCCTTCGACGGCACCGTCCTTGGCCAGAGCATGGGCCCGGTCGTTGGTGGAATCGGTATCGGCAAAATAGACTATCTCTCGGCCGACAATTTCTGCCTGCAGACCATCCTGGAGTTCGGCCGGAAGCAACAGATCTGGGGCTGTGCGCAGACGATAGCCGCGAGCTGTAACCGCCTCGATTTGATAACCCAAGATTCGCAGTTGCTCAATATTCTTCCACACCGCCGTGCGAGAAACTCCCAAAGCACGACTCATCTCAGCGCCGGACACAAAAGCATCGGGCTGCTGACGAAACAACATCAGAATCTGGTCCTGTCGGCTCTGTTGGCTCATAGCCCCCAAGGGTGCTCCATCATTGAAACAACATAGAAATATCGACGGCTCGACTGGAATGCGTCAAGGCGCCGACGGAGATATAATCTACCCCGGTTTCAGCAATAGCCCGCACCGTTTTCAGGGTAACGCCACCGGACGCCTCGGTCAAAGCCCGCTTATCGATCAACAGTACGGCCTCGCGCATGGTGGCCAGATCCATATTGTCGAGCATAATAATGTCGGCTCCAGCCGCCAAGGCCAATTCGACATCGGCTAAACTGGTGGTTTCCACCTCGACTCGCAGGGTATGAGGGGCCCGTTGCCGAGACCGCTTAACGGCCGTAGCGATATCCCCAGCCGCAGCAATGTGATTTTCTTTGATCAACACCCCATCATAGAGGGAGGTACGATGATTGCGCCCGCCGCCCATGCGAACCGCGTACTTTTCAAGACAACGAAGCCATGGGGTCGTCTTACGGGTATCGACCACCGCAGCCTCGGTCCCCTCTAACTCCTTGACGAACTGTGCCGTATGGGTGGTGATACCACTCATGCGCTGCATCAGGTTCAGAGCCACTCGTTCCCCCTGCAGCAGTACCTGAGCGTCACCCTTTAGCCAGGCCAACACCTCGCCACGCTGCACGGCGAAACCGTCTTCACGCAACTTTTCGAATGCCACCTGCTTATCAAGCAGGGCAAAGACCCGGGCCGCCACATCGATGCCGGACATCACGAAATCCTCTTTGGCCACAAACTCGGCCCGGCAGATGGTGCCCGGCTCAATGGTCGCCAGGGTCGTAACGTCCCCGAGGCCAATATCTTCTTGCAACGCGTTCTGTATAATGCGATCTATTTCAAACATGCAAAACTCCAGAGTGTGGTTTTAAAACGCTTATTTATAACATGCAGGGTCGGCCAGCCGCAACCGAAAAGCCTAATAAACACAGCCTATTTTGCCTTTGCAATTTTATCTAGAGTGTTACAAAATCGGGATTACTTTGAAGACAGTTATCATTCTGTCCCCTAAACCCTTTGCTATCCAATAGGAGCATGCCGTGCTGCGTTCCCATTCTATTTACCTACTGCTCTTGGTTGTTCTGTTGGCCGGTTGTGTCAGCAAAGCCGACTATCAGCGCAAAAGCGATGAAGCTGCACACCTTGTTACTGCTCGAACCGAATTGGAGCACGACTACAGCGAACTTTTAGACCAGCAACAGCAGTTAGCTCAGCGGTATGACCAGCGCGGCCTGCAACTAGAGGAAGCCAACAATGCCATTAACAACTTACGCCAGAATCAATTGCGGGCAACAACAGACATAGAACGCCTGGAAAAGGTTCTCTCGGAACGCAGCGCTTCCGCCGGGGCTGCCATGAAGGAAATGCGGCAGACCATCGATAGCCTGGAAGAGTTAAAGCGAGATTTGACTGCGCAACTAAAAAAAGAACAGCTGGCCCGTCAGGCCCGCATTGCAGCAATGAAAACAACCTATGACCAACTCGTGGAAACGATGGAAAATGAGATTGAGCGAGGCGAAATAACCATCTCTGATCTGCAGGGCCAGCTGACCGTCAACCTTGTAGAAAAGCTTTTATTCGCTTCGGGCGAAGCCGACCTCAAAACCTCAGGGGCACAGATTTTACAGCGGGTCGGTGACATCCTCAAAGAGGTCACCGACAAAGAAATCCGAGTCGAAGGTCACACCGACAACATCTCCATCAGTCCCCGTTTGCAGCAGACCTTTGCCAGCAACTGGGAGCTCTCTACAGCCCGTGCGACCAACGTGGTTCACTTTCTGCAAAAACGTAAGGGCATCCCCGGCAGCCGGCTATCTATCTGCGGCTACGGTCCCTATCAACCCATTGCGAGTAACGACACCGCAACCGGCCGTGCCCAGAACCGACGGATTCAGATCGTGCTAATTCCCCGGCAACAGCCAGTGAAATAGCGCTGGCCTTCAACTCCTTTGTTCCAACATAAGCAGATGGGCCACCTCCATGCCGTGTCGAGCCATGTTTCGCACGGCATCAAGCA
>JAIOSZ010000193.1 GCA_021107335.1 Desulfuromonadaceae bacterium
CCACCCGATACCGGTCAGCAATATCCCCTTTCTGGCCCTCGGCAGTTGGATTCTGGCCGTCGGCTGGTTCGGCTTTAACGTCATGAGCTCCCAGCAGCTCAGCGGCATCTCTGGCCTGGTGGCAGTGAACTCACTGATGGCCATGGTCGGCGGGGTACTGTTTGCTCTCATTGCCGGCCGTAACGACCCCGGCTTCGTGCACAACGGTGCCTTGGCCGGACTCATCGCCATCTGCGCCGGCTCCGACTTGGTCCACCCTTTGGCAGCATTTCTCATGGGAGGCATCGGCGCTCTGATCTTCGTCTACGGCTTTCACTGGGAGCAGGAAAAACTGCGCATTGACGACGTGCTCGGTGTCTGGCCGCTACACGGCCTGATTGGCACCTGGGGCGGCATAGCCGCCGGTATCTTCGGCATCCCCCTGTTCGGTGGCATCGGTGGCGTCAGCTTCTTTGCCCAGTTGACTGGCAGCCTGCTGGCGGTAGTCTATGCGCTGGTCACCGGCACCATTGTCTATGGCCTGATTCGCCTGACCATCGGTTTCCGCCTCAGCGAGGAGGATGAGTTCAAAGGCCCCGACCTGGCTATTCACAATATCCATGCTTATCCCGAAGAGCAGAGCAGATAACTTTCACCTGTACCGCCGACAAACGTCGAAAAGATCACCTAAAGCCGCGGCTGCAACTTCTGTTGCAACCGCGGCTTTTTGGGTCCATTAGCTACAACAGCCCCCAACGTCTATTGCCACAACAGAAAATACAGCTATTCTTTAAATATCCTCGTTTATGGCCTAGTTTCTCTTCTCCCTCGAAACGGAAAAACGAGCATGCATAGCTCTCCAAAGAAAAATCTCCCTGAGGACATCTGTATTGTTCTGGGCGGCGCTGCCGGGCAAGGCATCCAGACCATTGAGACGGGACTTACCCGGCTCTTAAAACAGTCCGGCTACCATGTCTTCGCCAGCAAGGAATATATGTCCCGCATCCGCGGCGGCAGTAATTCCACCCAGATACGGGTTTCCTCCGGCCCGGTAGCGGCCCCCTTGGAGCGGATCGATCTGTTTATCCCGCTAGACGGGGCAGCCCTTACCCACCTTTGTCCACGGCTTCAGGCCGCCAGCCTGGTACTGGGAGACCGGGCCAATCTGCCCGCCTATCCCGGACTCATCGACATGCCACTAACCACCATCGCCCAACAGGCCGGCGACCACCGCTACGCGAGCAGCGTGACCATCGGTGCGGT
Source organism: Desulfuromonadaceae bacterium (assembly GCA_021107335.1). GTDB lineage: Bacteria > Desulfobacterota > Desulfuromonadia > Desulfuromonadales > Syntrophotaleaceae > Syntrophotalea_A. The sequence goes on from JAIOSZ010000193.1 coordinate 1,243, forward strand.
CGTTGGCCTGCTCGGAATCTGCCTTGAGCTTCTTGATGATTACCTGCAACAGCGATTTTCCGATCACCCCTCGACCATCATCGCCGGCAATCGCGTAGCGGCGGCTGCCGGCTATCAGTACGGACAAAAGTTGGCCAAAACTGGCACGATGCAGTTCGAGCTGAAAGCGTTGGCCTCCGTAACCGGCGATCTGTTGCTCAGCGGCAGCGAAGTGATTGGCCTAGGGGCCCTGGCCGGTGGCTGCAACTTTATCTCCTCCTATCCCATGTCTCCCGGTACCGGGGTGCTGACCTTTCTAGCTGAACAGGCCGATGAGTTCGGCCTGGTAGTCGACCAGGCCGAGGATGAGATAGCCGCCATCAACATGGCCCTTGGCGCCTGGTATGCCGGCGCCCGCGCCCTGGTTTCTACCTCCGGTGGCGGTTTCGCCCTGATGAGCGAAGGATTCAGCCTGGCCGGCATGATCGAGTCACCGCTGGTGGTTCACCTAGCCCAGCGTCCCGGCCCCGCCACCGGCCTGCCGACCCACACCGAACAGGGGGATCTGCAACTGGCCCTGCACGCCGGACACGGCGAATTTCCCTGTCTGGTGCTGGCTCCCGGCAGCCTGCAGGAAGCCTTTTCCTTGACCCGGCGGGCTTTTGATCTGGCCGACAAATATCAACTGCCGGTCATTATTCTAACCGATCAGTTTTTGCTCGATTCCCTGACCAATATTCCGGCCCTAGATCTGCACAACCTGCAGCCCCACCAGCAGTTTGTCGAGACCGATACCGACTACGCCCGCTACCGCCTCACCGCCAGTGGCTTATCCCCCCGCGGTCTGCCCGGCCACGGAGCTGGGCTGGTCTGCGTTGACAGCGACGAACACGATGAAGCGGGACATATCAGCGAAGATCTGGTCCTGCGCACCGCCATGACCGACAAGCGCCTGCGCAAACAGAGTGAGCTACTTCAGGATGCCATCGCGCCTCAGCTACTGGGCAGCGACGATTTCCATACCCTGGTAGTCTGCTGGGGCTCGACCTACCATGTGCTGCGGGAAGCTCTTGGAGCCCTTAAGGGACTGCCGGTGGCAGGTTTGCACTTCTCGCAGCTCTACCCCCTGCCGCCCCAGGCCACCGCATGGCTGCGGCAAGCCCGTCAGTTGCTGGTAGTCGAAGGCAATGCGACGGGGCAGTTCGCCAGCCTGCTCGAACAAGCCTATGATTGTACGGTAGAACATCGCATCCTCAAGTACAACGGCCTACCCTTTACCGTTGAGGAACTCAAACAGCGGCTGCAGTCCCTACTCGATGCTCCCGATTGATCCAGCCAAGGAGAATCAGGAATGAAAGCCCAAAATTATGATCGGCCCAACATCGATATCGCCTGGTGTCCCGGTTGCGGCAACTTCGCTATTCTGAAAATCCTTAAACAGGCTCTAGCTGAGCTTGCTATCCCCCCCCAGAACCTGGTCATCACTTCGGGTATCGGCCAGGCCGCCAAAACCCCTCATTATCTACAGACCCATATTTTCAACGGCCTGCATGGCCGGGCTCTACCTGCCGCCACGGCCATCAAGGCCGCCAATCCCCAATTGACCGTCATTGCCGAAGGCGGCGACGGCGACATGTACGGCGAGGGCGGCAACCACTTCATGCACACCATACGGCGCAATCCCGATCTGACCCACCTGGTGCACAACAACATGGTCTACGGCCTCACCAAAGGCCAAGCTTCTCCAACCAGCCAACGGGGCCTGGTCACCCCGCTGCAGATCGACGGCGTCTGCCAGGAGCCCTTCAATCCCCTGAGCGTAGCCATCGCTCTGAATGCCAGCTTCGTCGCTCGCGTGTTTGTCGGTGCCTTCGAACAAGGGGTGGCCGTCTTCAAAGCAGCTATCCAGCACCACGGCTATGCCCTGGTCGACATCCTGCAACCCTGTGTCACCTTCAACAAACTCAACACCTATGCCTGGTTCGAGGAGCACACCTACCCGCTGGAAAATAGTCACGATCCCGGCAGCCGCGAGCAAGCCTTTGCCCGCGCCTGCGAAATGGAGCGACTGCCCCTAGGGATCTTTTACCGTTCCCAGGATAGAAAAGTTTTCGAGAAGCAGCTAAGCGCCTACAGGGAAGACCAACGCCCCTTGTACCAACGTCCTCTGGAATCAACTAAACTGCAGAACCTGCTGGACACTAATCGAAGTTTGTAGCCTAGAACCTCCAGCCGAAAGGTCCTCTTGGGATTAGCCTTGTTCGAGCATGTCCGTTTATCCAATCCCTGGGCCAATGGCGTCCAGGCAGTAAAATACCGCAGCATTCAGTTCATCAAAAACGACAAAGGGAGAGGTGTTTATCACCTCTCCCTTTGCCCAACTCTGCCGTCCACTAACATCACTCTTCCTGAAGCATTAACAAGCCACGGCTCAACTCCCGGCTCCACGCGATTTCCTGGCTAAGCGCTTCAGGATCGGCAAACCCGAGGCGCCGCGCTAAGTACCGGTAGTCGGCGGAACTCGGATCGGGCAGGGTCAGGTCTTTGGCGTTCCCCCTCACCGCCCGCAGGGCATCGATAGTACGCCGAAAGCAGCGGTAGGCCCGGCGGATGCAATCGGCCTGTTCGGCCTCAACCAGGCCAGTGTACTGCAAGCGTTTTAGAGCCTGCATGCTGTTAGGCACCCGTAACTCGGGATCGGCGACACCGTGTTTGATCTGCTGGGCCTGCAAAAAGAACTCAATATCGACAAGCGCCCCTGGACTGTATTTTAGATTGACGGTGCCGCTTTCGGCCAGTTCCGTGGCCATACGCTGCCGCAGATGGATAAGGTTCGGATAATTAAAGGGCCGTTCGGAGTAAACGAAAGCATCTCTGACCTCCAGCACCTCAGCGCAGAGTGTTTTGTCGCCAGCCACTGGGCGCAGCTTGATCATAGCCATGCGCTCGAAAGGTTCGGCCTTGCCGTCGGCTGCGTAGTAATCCTGCAAAGCCGGCAAGGCGCTGGCCAAGGTACCCTTGCTGCCGAAGGGCCGCAAGCGCAGGTCGATTTCAAAAATCCCCTCTTTACGGACCTTTAGAATTTTCAGAAAGGTCCGCACAAACTCTTCGAAATAGGCGCTGTTGGCGACGGAACGCCGGCCAGAGCTTTGACCCGACCCACGATAAACGAAGAGCAGTTCAAGATCGGAGGCGAATCCCATTTCCCGACCGCCAAACTTGCCTGCGGCCAGAATCGCCCAGGGGCAGGCCTGCCCTGCCAGCTGCGGCTTTCCGAAACGGGGAGCAAGTTGAGCATAACTGAGCTCTGCGGCAGCGGCCACCACCACATCCGCCAGATCAGTCAAGCCCCGGGCAAACTCGACGTCACCGCACAGACCGGTAATATGGCGCAGATCAATGCGGAACATCTCCCGATCCTTGAAATCGTTGAGGATTTGCACCTGCCTTTCTAACTCCTCTGCGGCAGCCAGTTGTTGCTGCAGCAGAACCGCCAGCTCATTTTTACCGAAGCTGCGGTCGATTTCAGCCCGATCCCGAATCAACGGAAACAAGTTTTCGTGCTGCATACGCAAAAAATCTTCCCACAAAAAGCGGCTCACGCCCATCACTTCAGCCAGAATTTGCAAGGTACTCGCCGACTGAATGCTGCTCAGGTCGGCGGCCTGCTCGGGATTTTCCAACATCCGCGAAGCCAAGTCCCGAAACTGTCGAATCGCCTGACCGGGGTTGGGAGAGTGGGGCAACAGATAGGCAAACTGCTTAATCAGAGCACAGGCAAAACGTAATTCCCTTAGTTTGTCCTGATCCGTGATCTTGCGCCCTCTAAGATCCCGGATGACAAAGACATCCTGCACCATACCCTCCTCGGTGCGAACAGTGGCCTGTTCAATCTTGATGGCCAACAAAGAGAGAGCATTGGCAAAAGCAAACAGAAAACCGGGGGTATCCTGGGAAGTGATCTGCAAAATCGTATCGGTTTCTGAACTCTCATTATCGATAACGATTTCCACCGGCAGCAACTGTTCCTGAGCGGCAGGCCGGGCGGCAAAACGGCGGGCTACCCCCTCGACAACCTTATCACGAACGGCCTCTATGCCCCCTGCTGCAAGCTGCGTGTTGCAGCTTTCAAGTTCCTCGGCATAGCGTTGCATCACCTCCTGTGCCTCGTCTTCTGCCAGGTCAACCCGAAACAGATCGAGAGTCTTGCGCTGCCGGCTGCCAGCTTCCGCTGGCAGGGTCAGCAAGTCCCCCGAGCAAATGTCGGCGCCATGGGCGGTCAACAGACCGGCGATGACGGTGAGCAGACCGTCCTTGTCCGTTGTTGAAACGCGCAACTGCCACTGGCCTGCGACGGCTTGTTGCCACCGCAGGGCCAGATCTTGCGGCGCGGCTATCTGCTGCAGAAGATCATCGAAACGACCGACAAACTCTGCGCTATTGAAGGGCTCTGTATCCATGACGTTCCCTTTGGCTTGCTTTGTGTTAGTTTACCAACTGCCCGTCCCATATCGATCAAAGATTAAGCATCTCTATAGAAAAAGGCTGTAATCAGCGTCCCAAAGGCGGCAATATCTTCTTGTTTCATGCGGAGATTCTAGTTAGGATTGACTTTTTGTGCCACCATTCAATTGATGAGAAGAGAAAACAGTATGGCAAAACCTGCCAAACATCTACCGGTTATTGCTGGAATTGCTGTCTTTCTTCTGGCTTTGGCCATCGGTAAATATCTGGTAATCCTTGAACAGGACCGTGACCACCAGGCGCTGCACCTGCAACAGCAGGCTTCGATCAGCCTGGTGCGAGCCAAACTTGAGACAGAGATCAACAGCACCATGTTTCTGGCCCTGGGCCTAAGCTCCTTTGTCGCGGCCTCACCCGACTTCACTCCCGGCCAGTTCGAACAAATGGCCGCCATGCTCCTGCGCCTGCGGCCAACCATCCGCAATATCGGCCTGGCACCGGACAATGTCATCCGCTATGTCTATCCCCTGGCAGGCAACCGCAAGGCCCTTGGCCTGAGCTACCTGGAGCACCCCGTCCAGCGACAGGCGGTGTTGCGCATGATGGAGGACAAACAACCGCTCATTGCCGGCCCCTTTCCTCTGGTTCAGGGGGGCGAGGGACTGATCAACCGGATCCCTATCTGTCCCAGCGACTCACAGGGCCAGACCTATTACTGGGGCCTGGCTTCGGTGGTGGTCGACCCGCTGCCGATCTATGCCGCTGCAGGCCTTGACAACCCCCAATTCCATTTCGCCCTGAGGGGTAAAGACGCCAAAGGCGCTCAGGGAGAGATGATCCGCGGGGATGCAAGCCTATTCGATGACCCCCATGCCGTAGTCATGGATGTGGTCGTACCCGGCGGTCGCTGGCAACTGGCCGGGCGACCGGCAGCGGTCAACCCCGGACAAGCCGTCGCGGATATTTTTTTCACTCTGATACCCTGGCTGTTTGCGTTCCTCTGCGGCCTGATGACTTACCTGATTGTCCGGGCGAATCTTAAGGTCCGCGCCCTGGCCCTGCACGATTCCCTGACCGGGATTCCCAACCGGCGCTATCTGCAACGAATGGCCGAAAGGCAAATCGCACAATCACGCCGTAGCGGCAGACCCTTTGCGGTGCTCCATCTCGATATTGACGATTTTAAACTGGTAAACGACCGTCACGGCCACAAAGCTGGGGATCAAGGCCTGATCTTCGCCGCCCGGCAGGCTCAGGAAACCCTCCGTTCAGCTGATTTTATTGCCCGGGTTGGAGGCGATGAATTCATCGTTCTGCTGACCGATACGGCCAGCGACGAACGTTTGCACACATTGATCGACAGGCTTCGGTCCAGCATGTGCAGCCCCTTTGGCTACGACGGCAAAAACCTCTCCCTGCAGATCAGTATTGGTTGGGCCACTTTCCCCGCTGAGGGCCAAAACCTCGACCTGCTGGTTAGAAATGCCGATAAAAAAATGTACCAACAGAAAAG
>JAIOSZ010000143.1 GCA_021107335.1 Desulfuromonadaceae bacterium
CTGCTGAACAAAATCCAGTTCGGCCTGTTGCGCGGCAGCTTGATCATAAAAGCGGGCCACTAACTCCCGGGCCAAGCCCTTCTTGCTCTCCATAGGATGTGCACCGCCGTCCTTGCCGGCCACCCCATCCTTGATCCGCTGCAATTCGCAAAGATCGACATCGGACAACAATTCATAATAACGCAGCATCAGTTCATCGGAGATGCTCATCACCTTGCCATAGATCTCTTTGGCGGGCTCGGTGATGCCGATATAGTTGCCGAGGGACTTGCTCATTTTGTTTACTCCGTCGAGCCCCTCCAACAAAGGCACGGTCACCACGGATTGAGGCGCCTGCCCCTCCTGTTTCTGTAATTCCCGTCCCACCAGCAGATTGAATTTCTGGTCGGTACCGCCAAGCTCAACATCAGCCTGCAAGGCCACGGAATCGTACCCCTGCACCAGAGGGTAAAGAAACTCATGGATTGCGATAGGCAGCTGACCCGTAAAGCGCTTGTGAAAATCGTCCCGCTCCAGCATACGCGCGACCGTATAGCGCGATGCCAAGGCAATGAGGTCCGCGGCGGACTTTTCCCCCATCCAAGTATTATTAAACACGACCTTGGTCTTTTCCCGGTCAAGAATCTTAAATACCTGATCCTTGTAGGTCTCAGCGTTCTGCAGTACTTCCTGATGGGTCAGGGATTTGCGGGTTTCGCTCTTGCCGGTAGGATCTCCAATCATGGCCGTAAAATCGCCGATCAGAAAATGCACCTCATGGCCCAAATCCTGAAACTGCTTCAGTTTCTGAATAAGCACTGTATGCCCCAGATGAAGATCGGGGGCCGTCGGATCGAAACCAGCCTTGATCTTCAACGGCACACCGCTGGCAATCGATTTCTTGAGCTTTTCTTCTAACTCGGCCTCGACCAATACTTCAACGGCTCCGCGGCCGATGATGGCCATCTGTTCCTGCACCGATTTCATAACCATATTTTTTCACCACTTTAATATATTTATAGTCATCGGCCCATGTCGCCGTCAGTTACTTTAGGCAGCCCCAACGGCTAGCACTGGGCCCTTTCCTGAATGCGCAGCACTTCCAGAGCACGACCTGTCTTTTCATCAACCGTAATCAAAATACCGCAAACAACGGGATCTTTTTTAGCTACTTCAAAGCGCACAGGTACCTGATTGAGAAACTTCTCGATCGCCTGCTCTTTGCGCATACCGATCACCGCATCACGGCTGCCGGTCATCCCGGCATCGGACATATAGGCCGTCCCCCCGGGAAGAACCCGTTCGTCTGCGGTCTGCACATGGGTATGGGTGCAGATGACCGCGGAAACCCTGCCATCCAAATAGTAGCCCAGAGCCATTTTTTCACTGGTTGCCTCGGCGTGAAAGTCGACAAATATGATCGGGGTCTGTTGCCGCAATTCATCAATCAAGCTATCGGCCGCGCGGAAGGGGCAGTCAAGATTGTTCATAAAGACCCGCCCTTCCAGGTTCATCACCCCCACCTTAATACCGGCGCTAGTGGTAAAGATCCCGGCACCACGTCCCGGCAAGCCAGGCGGATAGTTCGCCGGTCGCAATACCCGCTCTTCCCGATCGAGATAGTCGTAAACCTCACGCTTGTCCCAGATATGGTTGCCGGAGGTGATGACATCGACCCCCAGGTCGAACAACTCCATTGCAATAGGGGCGGTCAGGCCGAAACCGGCGGCGGCATTCTCACCGTTGGCCACCACCAGGTCGACTTGATGCTCGTCAACCAGCCGATGCAGACGTTCGGACAGGGCGCGTCGGCCGGTACGGCCGATCACATCTCCAATAAACAGAATTTTCAAAAAAGCTTCTCCATATCCCCTCTCGCTAACCGCGAAGGGACTATTTAGCGTAATCGACGGCTCGGGTCTCACGAATCACGTTAACCTTGATCTGACCGGGATAGGTCATTTCAACCTCGACCTTGCGAGCGATATCCTTGGCCAAAACGTGGGAATCGACATCGGACACCTTGTCGCTGGCGACCATGACCCGAATTTCCCGACCGGCCTGAATAGCAAAACAACTGGTGACTCCTTTAAAAGAAGTACCGATGCGCTCCAGGTCCGCGAGGCGCTTGACATAAGTCTCCAACATCTCCCGCCGGGCGCCGGGCCGAGCACCGGACAGAGCATCAGCAGCCTGTACCAGGACAGCCAGCACAGTAGAGGGCTTTTCATCCTCATGATGAGCGGCCAGAGCGTGAACGATCTTAGGCGATTCGCCGTACTTGCGGGCAAGATCGGCTCCGATGACCGCATGGGAGCCTTCGACTTCATGGTCGACGGCTTTGCCGATATCGTGCAACAGGCCGGCCCGCTTGGCCTGCTTAACGTTGATGCCCAGCTCGGCCGCCATAATGCCGCACAAAAAGGCCACCTCAATGGAATGCTGTAGCACATTCTGACCATAGGAGGTCCGGTATTTGAGGCGACCGACCAACTTGATTATCTCGGGATGGATGCCGTGCACGCCAACGTCGAAGGTGGCCTGTTCACCCGCCTCGCGAATTGAGTTGTCCACCTCCTCGGCGGCTTTTTCAACGACTTCTTCGATGCGTGCGGGATGAATGCGGCCATCGGCGATCAGACGCTCCAGAGAGATCCGCGCCACCTCGCGCCGCACCGGATTGAACCCGGAGATGATGACCGCCTCGGGGGTATCGTCAATAATCAGATCGATGCCCGTTGCTGCTTCAATAGCGCGGATGTTGCGGCCTTCGCGGCCAATGATACGGCCCTTCATCTCGTCCGATGGCAGCGGCACCACACTGACCGCCCTTTCGGCCACGTAGTCACCGGCGTAACGCTGTATGGCCAGGGCTAGAATTTCCTTGGCTTTCTTATCAGCGGTCTCCCGAGCTTCATCTTCGATTTGCTTGATGCCCTTGGCACAATCGTGACGGGCCTGACTCTCCATATTGGCCATGAGTTGCTGCCTGGCCTCCTCGGCACTGAGACCGGAGATGCTCTCGAGTCGCGCGCCCTGTTCGGCGATCAGTTTGTCGATTTCCGACTCCCGTTGCTTGAGCCGATCTTCAAGGCCACCAAAGTGCTTCTCCCGCCGGCCCAGATCATCTTCCCGCTCTTCCAAGTGGGTCAATTTCCGATCCTGGTTCTCTTCACGCTGCAGCAGCCTTTTCTCCTGAGCCTGCAGCTCGCGCCGCATCTCCTTGGCTTCACTTTCACGCTCAGCTTTGGCCCCAAGAAGAGCATCCTTGGCCTGAATGGCCGCTTCCTTGCGGATGATATCCGCCTCTTTTCCGGCCTCGGCCAGAATCTGGTTTGCCGACTGCTTTGCCGCAGCGACCTGAGAACCGGAAATCTTGTTGCGTAGCACTGTTCCTATCACGGCTCCCGCTACCAGGGCGACACCGATCAACAACCATACAATCTCTATACTCAAAGAATTGCCTCCTCAGATTAATGAAAACTGCGAAACCGATGGGGGACAGGACTCAAAATCGTAACGTCCCTTTTCGGTGATAATGATATCCATGTGAACATCGTGACTCTCTGCCGGCAATCGCTCAAGCAACTGCAGTTCAAAACACAAACCGACCAGACACCCCGGGCGCTGCGAAGAATGCAGTCCCCGATCGTAAAAGCCTTTACCGTAGCCCAAGCGCCCCCCCTGGCGATCGAACCCCACCCCGGGGACCACCACCAGATCAAGGGCCGCCGGAGAAAGCAGCTGATCACCGGTCGGCTCCAACACGCCAAAAGAACCTGGAACCAGATCAGCAGCCTTTGCGACACGCACAAACTCCAGATCAGCACCCCGCACCCGCGGGTAGGCGATCACCTTGCCGGCAGCGTACGCCGTACGAAACAGTTGTTCGGTAAAGACCTCGTTCAAGACCGGGCTGTAAAGAGCGATGGCCGTCGCAGATTGGAACTCGACGGACTGCAACAATCGCTGCTGAATCTGCAGGCTGTGACTCAGGCAGGTTTCAGCCGCCAGATGCTTACGCCGGGCGAGCAGGTCGGATCTAATCGATCTCTTGGGCATAGATGAAGATCTCCGTTGGTCTTCGGAGATCTCTGCAGAGAAGCATTAAGACAGGAACACAGGTGGGTCTAATCCGGGTTGGGTTAAAAACCAGCAAGGCCTATTGCAAAGAGCGTTTGCGCCAGCAGTTCGCAACGACCGATCAGGGTCGGTTCAAAACATTGCCGCCGAAAACAAATCTTAAGATACTATGCAATCTATAATGGCCAACGCCCTTACGGGCAGACGCGAAAACTTTATACCGAATCAAGGCTGTTCAACCGGATTAACAAAAGCGCTTGTTTTAATTACAGCGCATTCGGGTTACCAATCTGTCGATCTATCTTGAATTCTTTCCGCAGAGAACACTAAGGCCGTGATACGGCCTATCAGCCAACGCATCAGAAGGAACTCAGAGCGTAGCAACTTCAGGAATGCCCTTCGTCGGGACAGGCTTGTTCGAGACGCTGCAGCAATTCCTGCAAGCGTTCTTCTACCTGCTGTCGCTCCGCGACGGTATCTTGAAGGCGCAAATACGCTCCGCCAATATTCATCAGTGTCAGAATCGCAGAGTTCAGAGTATCGACTGACTTACTGGCCGCCACCTCCGCAACCTGACAATTCACGAAGTCCGCCACGCGCTGAACCTCTTCCGGCAACGCGGCACTCTTCACCGTATATTGCTGGCCAAGAATAGTGACTTGCACGGCATGCTTCAAGGCATTTCCTGATCCAGACCGTCCAGCTTAGCAAGAATCCTGTCCAGCTCAATGCCGAACTGTTGCTTTTCCTGCAGCAGAGCCGCCTTTTCAGCCGCCAATTGTCGACACTGTTCCTCAAGGCCCTGCTTACGAGCCAGAAGCTGGTCGATCTTTTCTTCGAGTCGAAGAACGATACTTAAATCCACGATATTCC
>JAIOSZ010000104.1 GCA_021107335.1 Desulfuromonadaceae bacterium
CTCACCACGGTTGCGTAAGTTATGGCAGTGGGATAAAACACGCCACACCTCGGGGCCGACCCCAAGAGTATGGGGCAGACACTGAAACACCAGATAGCGACTATCGGAACGGTAACCGTGCCACCTCAATGCCGCTAGGGCCAATGCATGGGCCGCGTTATAAGCCAAGTCAAAGCGACTTTCAATGGCGAGGGTTCCGTTTCGGGCGTCCCGCAGGCGCATGCGGCCGGAATGAACCAGGCCTTCGAATTCCCTTTGGTCACCGGGCTCCCGCTTTAGGCTACCGCTGTCCGCAAGAGCATCAAGGTTGGGGGATGTCATCTTCGCTTCCAATCAAAAGAATTTTTGACTGCTCCAGCACCCGAGTCAAAAAGCTGCTATCTGCAGAAACCTTATTTTTAAACTCTTGAGGATTGTACAGGGTAATATTTATGGTTCGCTCTAGCTTTTGTTCAGCATCGTTCAGCGCAGAAAAGGCTTCCGCATAGGACAGGCTCTCGGAAACGATCAAAACATCGATATCGCTAGCCGCCTTGTCGGTCCCTTTGGCAACCGACCCATAAATAAAGGCGACGTTTATCCGATCCCCAAATTGCTCTATAGCCTGCCGCAGCACATCGGCAACACCGAAAGTTTTCAGTACGATGCCACGCAGTTCCTTAAAAATAGGGGATTGGTGGTTGGCCTGATAATGCTTTTGGTTGCCGACCTTTTTGACTGTCAACAAGCCAACGCCCGAGAGCTTTTCCAGCTCACGCTGCACCGTGCCGGTACCAACACCAGCAAAACGCACAATCTCTTTGGCATAAAAGCTCTTGTCTGGATGGCCGAACAATAAACCAAGGACTTGGCGTTGTGTTTTGGAAAACAGCGCCTCCCCAAAGCCATATGTTTTATTCAAATTCGTTCCCATATTGGGTACTATAGTTCCCAGTATGGGAACGGTCATGTGCTTTTGCAGGGACCACGGTGCGGCATTCAAAATCGCCCAAAACATTTCTTTGCAGCGTTACGTAAAAATCAAGGTTTAGATCCTGTCTTCCTATCCGGGCCCCAGCAAATCATTTAAGGTCCTTTACATCAACCGCTGGCCATTGACCTTGAGCTCGCCGCGATCGAATACCGCCTTGCAACGAAGCGTACCTTCACTGCGCTCGATAAATTGCTGGCTGATCAGGTCTTCCAACCGTTGCTCGACCTGCGAGCCGGCCCGGGCAGCAAGTTCTTCGGCGGTCGGCGGAGCAAGATTGTGTTGCCGGTAGTCCGTTTTTATCTGCTGGGCAACCAGGCCAGCCATCACCGTGCGTACCAGGCTTTCATCCGCCGTTATCTGCGCCTGGCCCTCCAGCTTCTGCAGCAGGGCAGGTATATTGTTCAGCTCCTGGCCCGCTTCTCCATTGAGCTTTAGGCGCAAATTACCGGAGAAATCCCCCTCGGGGGTGACCAACTGCAGCTTGCTGATCTCGATTTCCGGCGCCCCTTCGGCCAGGCCGGTCAACAGCCGCAGGTAGACTTGCATCATCTGCAAACCGACGACCTCCGGATCAAAGGTGTCCTGGCCATAGACCTCCAACACATCCTGCTGATATCGACTGAGGACCTCTCCGTCCAATCCGCGAGCAGCCACCTCCAACTCAGCGGGGCCGTAGCCGGCGTCATTGACGTTAACCTTCGCCACCTTCAGCGTTTGCAGGTATTCGACGGACGCACCGTTTTGGGATGCCAGAGAGTCAAGGGCAACCCCCTCAACCCGTACCGTTTGCCGTCCCTTGCCCGTCTCTTTAAAATCCATCTGCAAGGGACCGGAGTCGGCCTGATACCGGCCCAGATAGACCAGTGGGAAGGCCTCGTGCAGATCGAAATCGACCTGAGCGCCGTCCCACTCCATCCGACCGTCCTCGGCCGTCAGTTGCAGGCTGGACAACACGATATTCCCAGCCAGATCCGACATGTCTTCGGCGAATCGTACATCGCTTTGTAGGCCGCCCCAGTTGATGGTGAGTTGTTCTTCCTCGAGGGTTTCTTCAATAGCCGGTATCACCAGTTGATCACGGCCACGGCCTGTCAGACTGAGGCTGGTTAGGTCATGGATTTCCGCGAGCCAAGGCAATTTGGCCAGCAGATCGCTGCCCTCCTCATCTTCCCCGGCCAAAGACGCCCCGACCAACCGCGTCTCGATGCGGGCCAGCCTCGGCACTAGGCTGAAGCTTCCGACACCGACGGGCAGGGGTCCGTGGCATAGCTGGTGTTCCAAGGTCAGCCGCAACGATTTCGTTTCTACTTCCCCCTCCTCGTCGGCGGGTACCGGCACTGTGATCTCCAGCAGGGTACGCGCTTGGGAGGACAGAAATCCCCGCTGGTAACTTTCACTGGTCAAATGAAGCGGTCCCCACTGTTCAAAGCGGGCGATATGGTCCAGATAGTGCTGCTCCACCTGGCCGCCGAGCAGATAGGTGGCGCCAAACC
>JAIOSZ010000153.1 GCA_021107335.1 Desulfuromonadaceae bacterium
GGAAGTCAAGCGCTTGCACGGAGGCGTAGCTGTTTACGCCGCACACGCAAGGGCGCTGATTGACGCCGAGATTGGGGAAAATTGCCGTTTCCGGATGAAAACGAACTAGGTTTATTGCCCAAAGCTAACAATAAAAAAGGCCGTCGTTAGACGGCCCTTTTTCGTATCTATCTATGATTCAGAGCGCCGATCAGGCGTCGGATGGCTCGTTGAATTCGAAGCCACAGGCCGGGCACTTGACCTTGTCGTTCATCATGCCTTGATCATCCATCTTGCTGCCGGTAGTGGCGCATCCCGCCAGCACTGCAACCATCAACCCTGTCAACAGAATCGTTACCAATTTTCTCATGATGCTACCTCCGGGAAGTTGGAAACTTTTTCTATCCTTTGAGTTACAGCCTATCCCAAGCCTGTAGCCAACGATTAAAGGATCGGTAAAGATTGCGTAAAGAAGGTACGAAAAAGCCCCCGGCAGCTGGCTAGCTACAGGGGGCGATTTCAATAAATAATTTTTTGGGAGACTTACTCAGCTTGTTCGTTGCCGAGCCTTTCGAGATAGGCCTGCCACTCAATCGGCAGCATATGCTTCTTTTGGTTGTTGCATTCTTTACAGCAGGCCACGCAATTACCTCGCGTTGAACGGCCGCCACGAATCACCGGTACGACATGGTCAAGGGTCAGCGCCTTGGGCGCCACCTGACAGCCACAATAGTGGCAGATACCGGTGGCGATACGGTTTTTCCACCACTGGCTGCGACGCAGCTCGCGAGCTTTTTCCCGCTCACGGCGCACCTGCTCTTCAGACACCTCGACAAAGAATTCCAAAATACTGCCCTTCGACTCGACTCAGCTTAACAGAGGCTATTTCAGCATTACAAAGCCCATCTGGCGCCCAGTCTGACCCTCATCCCGGCGATAGGAGAAGAACAGTTCCCGATGGCAGCAGGTGCATTCGGCCACCACGCTGACCTGGCTGGCGGCAAGACCGGCATCTTCTAACTGCAGCAAACAACTCTTTTGCAAATCAAGCTGCCACTGATGAAGATCGGTTTCCTTGGCGATGCGCGACCAGTGGCCGCTTCCTGCCTGAAAGGCGTCCCGCACCGGACGGTCGACGGTATAGCTGTGAGCGGCAATACCGGGTCCGACGGCGGCCAGAATCTGCTCGGGGCGACTGCCGAAGACGCTCTGCATAGAGGCGACGGTTTTGCCCAGCAGGCCGCTGGCAGCGCCTCGCCAGCCAACGTGCACAACGGCCACGACCCGCTGTTTCGGATCAAACAGCAAGACCGGATAACAGTCGGCCACTAATACGCCGATCATAACCCCGGGCTGGTTGGTCACGATGGCGTCACTTTCGATGCTTAGAAAGTGCGACAGATCGTAGTTCGCCTGGTCGATGACCAATATGTCGTTGCCATGCACCTGGTTGACGGTGAGCAGCTGATGAGTCTGCACCTCAAAGGCCCGAGCCAAGGTCGAACGGTTGCCTTCGACGTTATGCCGGGCATCCTCAGTATTATAGGCCAGATTGAGCGAATTAAAGGGGACCCGACTGACCCCGCCGTTGCGGGTGCTGAAGCCAGCCTGCAGATTGTGCTGAGTCGCCCAGTCGGGCCGTAGATAGCTGATCTTTCCCTGTCGTACCTGTTTCATGGTGATTGAAACTCCCGTTATGATCAAACGGCCGAAGCCGCCAAATACTTATTCTGTAAATAATCGATAATCGACTGCATGTCGGCAGGCACAGCACTGGAAGAGTCCAGATACTCGCCGCTGACCGGATGAATGAAACCAAGAAGTCGGGCGTGCAGGGCCTGGCGACCGAGCTTTGTAGCCAGACGGCGCAACTCGGGATCCTTGAGGGTCTTGATGCGATTGCCGCCGTAGACAGGATCTGCGAGGACGGGATGTAGCATATCGGCTAAATGGACCCGGATCTGATGAGTGCGCCCCGTTTCCAGGCGCAGCTCAACCAGGCTCAATCGATCCTCCTCAAAGGCTTGCAGCACTTTCCAGTGGGTCACTGCCTGCCGACCGTTGCGACTGCCGGTGCTCATCTTTTTGCGCTGAGTCGGATGGCGCCCAATGGGTTTATCCACGGTACCTTTGGTGCTCGGTAGCAGGCCATGAACCAAAGCGACATAGCGACGATTGATGCTGTGGTCCTTGAACTGCTGAGCAAGATGCTGATGGGCCTCGTCGGTCTTGGTCGCCACCATGACACCCGAGGTATCCTTATCGAGGCGATGCACAATGCCGGGGCGCAGCTCGCCACCGATTCCCGACAGATCCTGGCAATGATACAACAGAGCATTGACCAGGGTGCCCTGAGAATGGCCGGGGGCCGGATGCACCACCATACCGGCCGGCTTGTCGATGACAATCAGCTGGGAATCCTCGTACAGAACGGTCAGGGGGATGTCTTGCGAAAGGGTTTCGGTAGGCACCGCTTCGGGCAGAGTGATCGCAATCTCTTCGCCACCCTTTAGCTTGGTGCTGGCCTTTACTGCTGCATTGTTGAGAGTAACCTGTCCCTCGTCAATGAGACGCTTAAGTTGCGAGCGGGACAGTTCCGGTAGCGCCTCGGCCAGAAAGCGGTCGAGGCGTTCGGGCATACGCGAACGATCAAAGGTAAAACGCTGCACGTTCTCCATCTACCAGATAGAGCTTTTGATTTTGCCGGCCTGTTTAATCATAATATCGACAATAGCCCGATCATAGAGCTGCTCCCGATTTTCGACTTCTGTTGAAACACGGGTCAGATAGTGCTCTCGCCCTTCCTGCAGCTCGTTGTTCAGCAGATCGAAAACCGTGTCGTTTTCGATCCCCTCTTTAACCTTGCTCTGGTTATAGAGAGCGACATCCGAAACGATGGCGCGGGCCAATCGAAAAGCGATCTGTGGATTATCAACAACCCTGGCCATAGTACCTCCCTAGGTAAAACGGACATTATATCCGCCTTGAACTTCCGGATGTTTCCTCACGATGAATCTAATGACCTGGGCAGACGGCAGCGTCCACCCCGGAGCCGATCAGGATGCAGAAAAGGCCAGATAAAGCGTCGAATTGCCCCGTTTGAGCAACAAGCGCACATACTTGGATTTTTTGATCTCCTGCACTGCCTCTTCGAAAGAGGATAGATCGGTAATCTTATGCTGGTTAACCGCCAGAATCAGATCCCCTGGCCGAACACCGCCCCGGGCACTACCGCTCTCGGGATCGATGGCCTGTACCTGCACCCCGCCCCCTTCGGCAGGAATCACAGTCAAGCCCAAACCGGTCTTGCGGGTTTCCTGATCCTCAACAGATTTGCTGGCGTCCTTTGCGACCACCTGCTGTTCACGACTGGCAATGGTGACCATCAGCTCCAAACGTTGACCGTCCCGCAGAATTTCAAGCTTGGCGGCATCGCCAGCGGGGGTATTGGCCACCAGCAGCTGCAGACTACGTACGCTAGTAATCTCACGGCCATTATAGCTTAACAGCAGATCGCCCCGGCGTAATCCGGCCGCGCTAGCTGGTGAATCGGCCAGCAC
>JAIOSZ010000134.1 GCA_021107335.1 Desulfuromonadaceae bacterium
GTGACAAGGGACGTGCCGGTGACAAGGGACGTGCCGGTGACAAGGGACGTGGTTGTGCCGCCGCCCCAACCCGCTCCAGCCAAGCAGGTCACCGAGGCGGAACCGGAAGCCAGAGAAGCTGCAGTTGCAAGCCCTCCGGTCACTCCGACTATTGAACAACAGACCTCCGATAAGGAATGGCCGTTACCGGAGATAACTGTCGAGCATCAGGTCGAAAAAGCCTTTACCCTGGAACAGCCCTGCGAAGTAAACCAACCCGCCTCAGCAACACCTGACGCCGAAGTTGCTGCAACGCAGCCCTTAGAGGTACAGGAAGAACTCCCCCTGGCCGCCAGAGAGGTCGAGGTCGTTGTTGAGCAGGCCAAAATTGCTGCGATCTTTCAGCCTGACACCGGACCTGACCCGATCGTCAGCGGGGCTCGTCAGCTGACCCGGCGCGCCCAAGCCTATGTGACGGACTTAGGCCTGCTAACGGCAATTTTCGCCCTGTTCGTCTGTGCCGGCGAGGTCGCCCGCTCTCCTGCCGCGGGGTGACGGTTTCACTTCAGCGGCGATGTGCTGTTGGATCTGGCCACCCCCTATTTCTTGGTCTTTTTCGCCCTCTGCTTCGGCTACTTCACCCTCTTTCACTACCTGAGTGGCCAGACACCGGGGAAAATGCTCTTCGACGTCAGGGTCGAGGGGGTCGAGCAGACCGGCATCACCTTGGCCCAGGCGTTTTTGCGCTGCGCTGGTGGACTGATCGCCCTTTTGCCTGCGGGTCTCGGTTTTTTGTCGATCGTGCTCGATGAAGAACAGCGGGGCTGGAATGACCGCCTGGCGGGCTGCCGAGTGGTCATGGTGGAAGAGTTAGAAGGGGACTGAGTGCGACCAACTAGTTTTCATCCAGAAACGGCCCTTTCCCATATGAAAACGGCACTGTGCCCATCCAAAGCTTCCAGATAGGCACCAACTATAAGTTTTTGCGAATGCATCAAAGTTGCAGTAGCCTGTTTTTAAGAATCAGGATACGAAAGGCCAGACCGGCCATTTCCTGCAGCCGCTGCAAAACCCCGACCTGGGCAACCAACTGGCCAGGACCGCCATCTCCATAGAGAAGATTTACCACTCGACCGTCAAGAGTCAACGGCACCAGCAGGGCGGCCTCCGGCTTGTCGCCTCCCAGGCTGCTCAACAGCTTTTCGTTGAGACCTTCACTGGCGATGGGACCAAGGTAAAAGCTTTTGCCTTCGACCACAGTCTTCAGTACCGAGGGGAAGCCGAGGGGGATACTAAACGACTCAAAGCCCTTAATCTCCTGCTGCTGACAAACCGCCTTCCAGCCACTGATTTCATTCTCCCGCACCAAAAAGACCGCCGCTCGCTCAAAAGCCTGCCCCATATGCTGCATGAGAATCTGTACGACTTCCTGTCTGTCGCGAACCTCGCTTAAAGCCACGGCCAGGTCGCTCATACCCTGTCCCAGATCCTCGCTGAGCTCATCATCCTCAATGATCTCGGCTTCCTCCAGCTCCGCCTCCTCCCCCGCTTCAAAGGACAAAGTCGGCGAGTGAATCTGCTTAACTTCACACAGATCAAGCAAGCGCTGGTCACGGAGACTGAGAGGGATCCGGTAGTATTCCTGCACAGCCTTGAGCAAACGCACTTCAGGAGCGACCAGGGGCTTAATGACGCAACCGGTCAGATTGCCAAGATTTTCCATGACCTCGGCATCGGAGGGATCGGCCATGGCCAGCGACAGCCCTTGGCGGTCGCGACTCAAGGGCAGCACGCGATGTTTGATAGCCATTTCCGCAGAAACCAGCGTCAACACCTCCGGGGGGATGGAGGTCAAGGGCAACGGATCGAAAAAGGGGATATTCAGGCGACGACTGAGAAACCGGGCCAGCTGATCTTCTTTGACCAAGCCAATCTCCAACAAACTGGTACTGACCTGACCACCGGACAGCATGCAGTTGCGAAGCGCCTCCTCGAAATGTTCGGCGTTAATCAGGCCGGATTCAACCAGCAGATTCAACAGGGCAGTGCCCATTCTTTTCTCCTCCTGATCTCATTTATAGCGGTGGCCGTCAGCCCATGCGCAAACGCAAAAAAGAGCCTAGGTCCTCACAACGCATAAAGGGATTGTGTTGTCGCTCATAGGCGATAGTTGACACCGGCTGAGGGCCGTAATCGTGGCCGGGATAGACCAGGGTTTCGCCGGGGAAACCCGCCAGCCGCCGCAGGCTATGGTAAAGAGCGGCAGGATCGCTGCCTGCCAAGTCAGCACGACCGACCCGGGTCACGAACAGAGTATCGCCGGTCACCAAGGCACCAGGCAGATGCAGGCAAATATGACCAGGATGATGACCTGGGGTATAGAGCACTTCGATAGCCGTGTCGCCGAGGGTCACGATACACCCCTCGTCAAGGAGCAGGTCCGCTTCGGGAACCGCCTGCGGATGCGCGGTCAAGCGAGCGCCGGTAGCGGCCAAGACCGCTTTATTGCCCACCAGATGATCGTTGTGACCGTGAGTATTGAGCACCAACTTGAGATTGACTCCGCACCTTTCGACTTCAGCCAACAGCGCCGTAGCGCCAAAGGAAGGGTCGACGGCCAAGGCATCGCCGCTGTTTGGACAGTAGATCAGATAAGCGAAGTTCTTCATCTCCCCCGCCGGAATTTGCAAGACCTTCAAACCTGCTTCGCTTACCATAGAGACTCCTCGACGGGACGGCGGCCCAGGTGGCAGATTTCACCATCGATAACACGAAATACTTCACCCGTCTCCCGCACCTGCCATTCGTCACCATCTTCGGGTGGAAGGGGAAACTCCCGCCGCCCCAGATAGACATCCTCATTATCGATCATGCCCCACCAGTCGAGAGCACCGGTCTGCCAGATTTTAGTTTTCAGATGAAAGGCCATTTCTGCTCCCTTGCACAAGGCTGCCTGCGCAGCCGAAAAACTTCCCTCAATTTTTCACAATTTCTGCTCTGCATGATACGCCAGATAGGCAAAATGGTCAATCTCCGGGCATTGCCCCTTGTCGCAACCGGAGCAAATCCGATATAATCACTGGATTGAAATAACCATTACGCCCTTCGGAAAGGATAGCCCCTGTTATGAAGTTTGCTAAAATGCACGGTGCCGGCAACGATTACGTCTATGTCAATTGCTTCGAAGAAACCATTGCTGACCCCGCAGCTCTGGCCCGCCAGGTGAGTAATCGTAATTTTGGCATCGGTTCCGACGGGCTGATCCTGATTATGCCTTCTGAGGTAGCCGATGTGTGCATGCGCATGTTTAATTCTGATGGCAGCGAATCGGAGATGTGCGGCAACGGCATTCGTTGCGTCGCCAAATATGCTTACGATCACGGGTTGGTGACCAAACAGGAGATCACCGCCGAAACCGGCGCCGGGGTTCTAACCTTGCAACTCTTTACCAACGAGGCCGGCAAGGTCGACCGGGTGCGAGTCAACATGGGCCAACCGCGCCTGACCCGCGGTCAGATCCCTATGACCGGCGACGCCGACCAGCAGGTCGTCAATCAGGAGCTTAAGGTTCTCGACCGTACCTTTCATATCACCTGCGTCTCTATGGGCAACCCCCACTGCATAATTTTTGTCGACAATGTCGATGAATTCCCTCTAGAGAAGTACGGACCGGTCATCGAAAACCATGACCTGTTTCCCAACCGCACTAACGTTGAATTTGTCGAGATCGTCTCACCCAACGAAGTCAAGCAGCGCACCTGGGAACGGGGAGCCGGCGAGACCCTGGCCTGCGGTACCGGTGCTTCGGCCGTGGCCGTGGCCGGGATACTCAACGAGCGCACCGAGCGCACTATTCTCAACCACCTGCTTGGCGGCGATTTGGAACTGGAATGGACCGAAGAAGGCAGCGTCTTTATGACCGGGCCGGCTGTGCAGGTTTTCGAAGGGACCTTTGACCCCCAATGAATTGTCCCATGTGCCACCGCTGGGCGGAGCAACCGGACCTGCGCATTGCTGAACTGGAACACTGCTACCTGACCCTTAACAGCGACCAGTTTTTTCCCGGTTATTGCCTGCTCTTCACCAAGGATCATGTGACCGAGCTGTTTCATTTGTCACCACAGGTGCGTCAGGGGGTGATGGAGGAGGTTAACCGCGTGGCCGCGGCCTTGTTCGAGCTCTATCAGCCGACCAAGCTCAACTACGAATTACTAGGCAACATGGTGCCGCACATGCATTGGCATCTGGTACCCCGGCACAGCGACGACCCCCTCTGGCCACGACCGATCTGGAGCGAACCGCACCAGGAGAAAATTCTATCGGAAGCGGACTATCGTCACGCTGCGGCAGCGATTCGCCGAACAATGGGATTGTCGGAAACAGCCGAGGAGAACTCACCATGAAGTGCATTTTGTTCGACCTCGACAACACCCTCTACTCCCCAGACCGGCAGCTCTTCGCCCTTATGGACAAGCGCATCAACAGCTATATGCATGACATAGTGGGCATCCCTCTGCACCAGGTCGACGAGTTGCGCCGCAGTTACTGGCAACGCTACGGCGTCACTATGCAGGGTTTGATGCGCCACCATCAGGTCGACCCGGAAGACTATTTGCACTACGTGCACGATATTGACGTACCCAGCCGCCTGGCTCCCGACCCAGAGTTACGTCAGGCCCTGCAGTCTCTGTCCCAGCGCCGAGTGGTCTTCACAAACAGCTCCGTCTGTCACAGTGAACGGGTGTTGCAAGCCCTGGGCTTAAGTGACCTGTTCGAAGAGATCTACGA
>JAIOSZ010000126.1 GCA_021107335.1 Desulfuromonadaceae bacterium
GGTTATACTGACGACCGGTAAGTGCAGCGAACTTATCCATTTGCGCCTGCACAATACCTGGGACCGCCTCATAATATTTATTGACTGTTTCGCGACCCTGGAAATACACATCCGGGTTCTGCGAGGTACCGCGCAACTTGGGGCGCTCCGGCGACAGGCCGCGCTCGCGATGGGCGCGAATCAGATCATCGTCCATCATGTGACGCATGTCGTCGAAGGTCAGCTCCTCGACCTTCTGAATCTCGTGGGAGGTACGGAAACCGTCGAAGAAGTGCAGGAAAGGCACCCGAGACTGTAGAGTCGCCGCCTGGGCGATGAGGGCGAAGTCCATGACCTCCTGAACATTATTGGAGGCCAGGAATGCCCAGCCAGTGGCCCGGCAGGACATGACATCGGAATGATCGCCAAAGATGGACAAGGCCTGGCAAGCCAGCGCACGAGCCGAAACATGGAACACGGTCGGGGTCAGCTCACCGGCAATCTTGTACATGCTCGGGATCATCAACAACAGACCCTGTGAAGCAGTAAAGGTGGTGGTCAGAGCACCGGCCTGCAGTGCACCGTGGACCGCGCCGGCAGCGCCGCCTTCAGATTGCATTTCTACCACATCGGGAACGGTGTCCCAGATGTTCTTTTCTCCGGCCGCGCTCTTGAGGTCGGAGACTTCGCCCATATTGGACGAAGGGGTAATGGGGTAGATCGCGATAACCTCGTTGGTAGCATGAGCAACGTGTGCCGCTGCCGTGTTACCGTCAGTGCAAACCATCTTGCGTGACATTTGTACCTCCTGAATTTGCTGTATTTAGAACTTGCTTATAAAATATCGTTCGAAACTTTATGCTACACGCCTTCATTGAAGACGGTGGCGACTCTTGGCCTCTAAGTCAATCGAAACACCAGGTTACCGTCGACCATTCCCTCAAATAGTCTGGCGACCCTCAACGGCTCGATTGACTGTTGCGTCATCAACATACTCCAGATCGCTACCCATGGGTATACCATGAGCCAGACGGCTCACTCGAATACCCAAAGGCCGAATCAGGCTGGCCAGATAATGAGCTGTTGCCTCGCCTTCAACACTGAAGTTTGTTGCCAGCAATACTTCCCGAACCGACCCATCTGCCAGACGGGTCATAAGTTCGGCAATTTTAAGTTGCGCAGGACCGATACCGTCAAGGGGCGATAGGGCTCCATGCAGCACATGATAACGACCGCGATAAGAACGACTACGTTCAACGGCCATAAGGTCTTGAGGTTCCTGCACTACGCAGAGCAATTCTGAATCCCGAGCCGGGTCCGTACAAACGGGACAGGGGTCATCCTCAGTATAATGGAAACAGATTGAGCAAAAGCGAGTCCGGGCCTTCATTTCCCGAATAGCTTCAGCCAACGACTCAGCCTCTGCATCCGGTTGCCGCAAGACAAAAAGAGCCAGTCGAGTCGCCGTTTTTTTTCCAACCCCCGGAAACTTGCCTAGCTCTGCAACCAGACGGTTAAACGAAGGGTTGATTTTCCAATCTATCATAAGCTTTCCGCCCGTATCAACCTTTTTTCAAATGACGTTCTATTATGTATTTTTGATAAAAAAAATTGACAAAAACCCCACCCCCGATGGCCGCCAGGGCGGCTACAGCGTGGGTTGCAAAGGCTAAGGACACCACCTCCGCAGCCTCAACCAATCGACGAGAATAAAGCAAAACCTGAGCCCATACAACCAAAACACTACAAATATCGGCCCACAGGCCCTAACAGCAGCCGGCAGCTATCACATAAGGCCGGGGATATTCATGCCACCAGTAATCTTGGACATTTCTTCCTGAGCCATGGCCTGACTCTTCTTGACCGCCTCATTAACAGCGGCCATCACGAGATCCTGAAGCATTTCAACATCCTCCGGGTCAATCACGCTCGGCTCCATCCTGAGAGCCACCAACTGCTGAGCCCCATTAACCGTCGCGGTCACCATGCCGCCACCCGCCGAAGCCTCGACCTCTCGGGATTGCAATTCCTCTTGCATGCGCGCCATCTTTTGTTGCATCTGCTGCGCCTGCTTCATGATATTTCCAAGACCTTTGGCCATAGCTTCATCCTCCTCGCGCCCTGTCGGCGTTGTTTTTTCTTACACGTTCTGCAAACGCCCCCACCCTAAGGGCAGCGACACCTACAGACTCTCCTTATCTATCGGCTTAATCTCTACAATTTCCCCACCCAGAATCTCTTGGGCTGCCTTGATTACCGGATGCTTCCGAGCCTCCTGCTCCAACTGCTCTTTCCGGCCCGTTTCGCGGGAACGTCGTTCTTCCGCCAGCGAAGGAGGCACCCGATCACCATGATCACCGTCCACCGCCACGATACGAAGCTTCAGTGACTGCTGAAAGAAACTCTCGGCCAACGCCTGAAAAACCTCGGCTGTTTCCGCATCCTTCATCTGTTCCAGATAAAAAGAACCCGCCACAAAGCCGACTTCCAACTCCGGCAGAGCAAAGCGTACCAGACGACCGTGTTCAAGAATACTGCCGATTCGCGGCCGCTCTTTGCGAACATGCTGCACCAACTTGGGCCAACAGGTCTGATCGGCGACGCCGGCCGATGGCGCTGGCTCGGCAGCCGCAACGGACTCAGCAACGACTGTAGGTTCGGCCACAGGCACAACCTTAGCTGGTCGCGACTCTTCCCTGCGAACCGGCGGCGACCTTTCCGCTATCGGCGGAGTGACGGCAGCCACAGCAACAGCAGGACCGTTGCCGGTCAGGCGCCGCTCCAGATCCTCAACCTTGCGCAGCAAGGCACCAATTTCCTTACCCGGCGGCAGATGGGTCAAGCGAACCAGAGTCATCTCCAACGCCAGGCGCGGGAAGCTCGACCCGGCCACTTCGGCCTCGGTCTTAACCAACAGAGTCAACACCCGCTGCAAATCTTCGACACCGCACCGATCGGCCAGTTGCTGCAACCGGGCTAATTCATCGACGGTTGTTTCGAGGAGATCCCCCGGCTCTTCTACGACCTTGATCAGTACTAGCGTGCGAAAGGACTCGACCAGCTCCTGACAGAACCGGCGAAAAGAATGACCTAGGTCATCGACCCGACGCACACCGTCCAAGACACGGCGGCTGTCGCACTCGATGATTCCCTCGACCGTATCGAGCAGCAAACGCCGATCGACCATGCCGAGCAACCCCTGGACCTCTTCGTCCGCCACCTGATTACCGCAAAAGGCGAGAACTTGATCAAGAGTCGACAGAGCGTCGCGCATACTTCCCTCACCCCTTCGAGCCACCAGCGCTAGAGATCGATCGGAAATCTCGACCTGCTCAGCATCAACCATCTTACGCAGATGCTCGACGATAGCCAGCAGGGAAATCTTGCGAAAGTCGAACCGCTGACAGCGGGACAATATAGTAATGGGGATTTTATGCGGTTCAGTCGTGGCAAAGATAAACTTGGCGTGGTCCGGCGGCTCTTCTAAGGTCTTCAACAGGGCGTTGAAAGCATTGATAGAGAGCATATGCACTTCATCGATAATGAAGATTTTGAAGCGGGAGTGAGAAGGCAGGTAGCGAATATTCTCTCGCAGCTCTCGAATATCGTCTACCCCAGTGTTAGAGGCACCATCGATTTCAAAAACATCCAGCCCCTGGCCTGCAGTGATTTCTAGACAAGAAGGACATTGCTGACAGGGCTGTGGCGAGAGCCCCTGTTCACAGTTAAGCGCCTTGGCAAAAATTCTTGCCGCCGACGTTTTGCCGACACCACGCGCACCGGTGAACAGAAAAGCGTGATGAACACGCCCGGAGTTGATCGCATTGACGAGGGTCTGGCTGACATGTTCCTGACCAACCAGGTCCTCAAAGCTCTGGGGCCGATACTTTCGAGCCAGAACCAGATAGGACATTGGGCTCAAAGGCCTCCACAATCGAGGAATCTTGCTGCTACGAAAAAAAGATTGCCGACACAAGTGACAGCCAGGCACCCCCGCGGCACACGGCTGAGGCCGTTACCGCTGCTCCCTCCCGGGTCTGACGGAGTTTACGGCCGTCCGTTGCGCGGGACCCGGCTGTCACTTCTATCGGCAATGGCCTACGGCCCTTGACTAATTATTAAACTGGCGGAGAGGGAGGGATTCGAACCCTCGGTACCTTGCGGTACACACGATTTCCAATCGTGCACCTTCGGCCTCTCGGTCACCTCTCCGCAGGTTGGGCAGAATACAACAAAGGACTATTGCTGTAAAGCCTTTTTGACAGCTTTTTTTCGTCACTGACAAACCGGGTTCAGTCCTCGCAAAAGGGCTGCAAAGAAACTCAGCAGGATCCCGAAACGACACTCGGCAAAAAGACCTGAAATGTCGTCCCTGAGCCGACACGACTCTTAACCGACATAAAGCCTCCGGTCTGAGCAACAATGCCGTAAGCCGTGGCCAACCCCAAGCCGGTCCCCTTGCCTTTCTGCTTGGTAGTAAAGAAGGGCTCGAAGATATGCGGTAGCACCTCTTCTGGGATCCCCTGGCCTTCGTCGGTCAACTCCAGCATCACATACGGACCCGGCTGCGCATCGAGAAATACTTGTGCTTGCGCGGCATCGAGAAGCCGGCTAAACGTGGAGATAGTCAACCGCCCCCCCGCCAGCATGGCGTCCCTGGCGTTGACTACCAGATTCAAAATCACCTGTTCCAGCCTGGCTGCATCGGCCATAACTGGGGCGATAGCAGGATCGGGCAAAACGACCAGCTCGATATCGACACCGAGCAATTGTTCCATCATGTCCTCAAGGCTGGCAATAAGCGCATTAAGGTCCAGTTCTACAAGCTGCAACCGCTGACGTCGACTAAGAGCTAGAAGCTGATCGGTTAATGCGGCGGCTCGCTCCCCCGCCAGATTGATCTGCTCGGCACAACGGACTTGTTGTGGGTCAGCTAAAGAACCCTTCAAGGCGTCACTATAACCGATAATGGCTGTCAACAGATTATTAAAATCGTGCGCAAGACCCGCGGCGAGCCGCCCTACAGCTTCCAATTTCTGAGAATGGACCAACTGGTCCGACAGGCTTTGCCGCTCCGTATCGTCAAGGAGGTAACCGCGAACCTCGATCAGTTCGCCCTGCTCATCGAAAATACCCACCGCGGTCAGGATCAGGGTTAAGGCGCGGCCCGTCGGCGTTTGCGCTTCCAGCGCAACACGGTCTACTTTCCGCCCCCGCCGCAATCGTTCCAAAAAACGCTCTCGGCTCTCCGGATCAGAATGGATGCTACGCATATCAAGCAGCAAAGCTGCTTCCACCGAATCAAAATCGAATATCCGCGCAAAGGATGGATTACAGGCCAACAACTGCCCATCGACCTTAGCAATAAAATCACCAGTCAGATCATCTTCAAAAAACTGTCGGTAGCGCTCCTCGCTCTCTTTCAAGCGGGCCATGGCTTCTTCGCGGTCGGTAATATCCAGAACTGTTCCAACCAGTCCCCCCAAGCTACCATCGGACTTAGTGAAGGTCGCCTTGTGGAAGACCACCTGCCTGACGCTACCATCACCGCGAACCAGCGTACTTTTATATGGCTGAACCCCTCCGTGGAGAAACAGCTCCTGGTCTTTGGCGTGATAGATATCGGCTACTTCTACCGGCGCCAAATCGAAGACCGACTTACCTACCACCTCCTCCCTAGTACAGCCTATATATTTCAGAAAGGCCTTGTTACAATCCAGGTAGCGGCCGGCTTCATCTTTGGAGAACATCGGTAGCGGAACCACATCTGCCACAGTCTTCGAATAGGAGTACTCCTGGCATAAACGCTCCTGCACCTTCTTGCGCTCGTTGATATTACAGACCTGCTCCGCCACCAAAGACACCTCACCCCGCTGGTCAAACAGAGGAAAGCAGCGCACCTCCACATGACCGATGCGGGAATTAAACTTTTCGCGCACCAGCGGCTGGCCGCTGCGGAAAACCTCCAATACATGACAATTTTCACAGGGCCGCCCCTGATCAGGATAAAACAGGTCGTAACAGTGCGCCCCCTTGCTCCGCAGATGCTCCGGCACATATTCATAACCGCCGCGCCAATTGCACATCTCAATCCGCAGATCCCGATTAATCACAGCAAGAAAATCTGGAATCTGCTCAACCATCCTTTTCAGCAAAGCGGAATTCATCATAAAGTCTCCCGTAGAGCTCCGGACGTAAACGCCCCGCACGCAAAAAGATAAAGGCAGCCAATAACAACAATCCAATGTCATTGATAACCGAACCTACCATTTAACCCAACTGAATGCGTACCACTAAGCATTTCTCAGTCTGCCAGCCCCTTTTACCGTTATAAAACTTAATGCCAGAAACTAGTTGACACAAATTACCATCTGCACTAGAGTCCCATCCATGGACAAAAACGATCAAACTATAAATGGCGAGAAAATTCAGCGAATGGAGGACATCTGCCGTGCCCGTGGACTAAGCCTGACCCACCAGCGGTTAGCGCTACTCCACTCCCTGATTGAACGCACGGACCAC
>JAIOSZ010000203.1 GCA_021107335.1 Desulfuromonadaceae bacterium
AGCGTCGACTCGGTGTTTCAGATCGCGGCTCACGAGGAGGTTATCAGCGTCGAGCGACTTTACGAAATCTGTCGCATTGTTCGTCGTTTGCTGGACCCTTACCAAATCTCCCGTGTGATTGCCCGTCCCTTTGTCGGGGATGCGGCCGATACTTTTAAGCGAACTAGCCGCCGGGACTTCTCCCTGCCGCCTAATGGCCTCACCCTGCTCGATAAATTTTTAGCGGCCGATTTGGAGGTCTATGGAGTCGGTAAAATTAGCGATCTTTTTGCTGGCCGAGGCATAAGCAATTCATTCAAGAGTCGTAGTAACGCCGAAGGTATGGAGCAGACCCTGGCAGCAGTGTCTTCTCTGAATCGTGGCCTGGTCTTCACCAATCTGGTTGACTTTGACATGCTCCATGGGCATCGCCTTGATCCCGCCGGTTTTGGTCAGGCTCTAGAAGCCTTTGACCGTTGGTTACCCCGTTTACTGGCGGCGCTCCGGCCCAATGATCTGCTGATTATGACGGCCGATCATGGCTGTGACCCGACCACTCCCGGTAGCGACCATAGCCGTGAGAGTGTTCCACTGCTTTGCTGGCATCCACTCTTGGCTGGGGGGCTGTCTCTTGGTGTTCGTCAAAGTTTTGCCGATGTGGCTGCAACCATCGCCGAGCTGTATGGTTTGTCCATGGAAAACGGCCAGAGTTTTGCTGGAAGCCTGTATCCGCAGAATCACCCTGGTTAGCGGGTGCTGCGTAAGATAACAAACGGCAGGTTCTGTCAGTGGGACATTAAGAGAAAAGACGAATTTTAGGCGGCAGGATTGATCAGGTGTAGGGTCGGTTTTTCGGTACTGTCCTTCAAAGAATTTTCTGCAACAAGCATTTCACCGGTCTGCCTAGGTAAGCCGTCGAGCAGGCAGCCTTCAAGGAAGCCCTGTAACGCTTCGAGGGTATCTTGGCTGATGTCGGTAAATTCAACCCCCACCCCCTGAAGGAAATTGTTGTCCGGGTCCGGCCTGACGCTATACAGGACCCGCCCCCCAACCTCCAGCTCTTTCCTCATTCCCAGCAGGGGAAAGACTATGCGAAAGCTGTCGCCCTTTTGCAGTCGAAAGCCGGTTTTGATGAACAAGCCCTGAGTGCTGAGGCTTATTACTTCGGCTAGATGACAACTGTTCCCAAGGCAGAGCATGCCCGGCAGCTGTAACGCCAGGCGAATATTCTTGCGGGGAAATTCTTCCAGATACTTCTGAACCTTTTCAAACAGATTGAAGATGTCCACCGGCACAGCTAGGGTTTCGTGCGGGATTTCCAGGGCGGGTAGCGTCAAGCTTTCGGGCATTATTAGTAAAGGCGTACCCTTGGCCACTTTCTCTGCGACCATTCGACTTAGAGGGGATCCGGTGTCCTGAAGAATGCGCGCACCGAAAATTAGCAGATCCGGGGTGGTCTCTTTTACCAGAGACGTTAGCCGTTGCTGGCTTGACGACACCAGTGTTCGATAGCCCCAATGCCGAAGGATGGTTTCGAGGGTAGCTAGAAGCTTTTCGCGATGATCACCAACCAGAAGACGTTTCATGAAGGGTACCCTTTGTTAATCTCCGTGATTTCCCTATGTCTTTCATCGTGCAGCAGGGAGCTAAGGGGCAAGAGAAAAGGTGGTTGCAGGCTGTTGCTGATTCCTTCGCCCAAGCGACGTAGCTGATGATATGGAAAATAGGAGAAAATTGGCCGATCATGGGCTGATAATCACAGCTCGAGAACAAAGATGGAGTCGCTTTCCGTTGGACCGTTTCTGTCAGTCTAACATAAAAAAAGCGCCCGAATCGGGCGCTTTTAGTCAAGAAATCAGCAGCTATTTCTTTTTCGCTTTAAGTCGGGCCGCGCGGGCTTTGGCCAGGTTTTCGCCGAGGCCCCGATCAACAGCCATTTGCCGACGGGTTTCGGAATAGGCGCGAGCTGCCAGGGGTTGGGTGCGGGGAATATCGAACTGCTTACGATATTCAGAAGCAGACAAGCCGTGAGCGGACTTGAGATGCCGGGCGAGGGTCTTCATCGCTTTGCCGCAAATCATGCAAACAATTTTATCTTTACCAAAAGCCTTTTTGCGTGTAACGACAGGACTGGTGGACGCTTCTGCGACAACGGCTCCGCTACCGATTTCTTCACCCTTTTCAAGGCAGCTCAAAGCTTTGTGTAATTCTGCGATCTCTTGAATGAGCTCTTCTTTGGACATGGGGGTGGTTGATGCATGGGCAGCTACAATTTCAGCAGCCATTTCGAGTAACGTCGCCATAAGTATCCTCCTGTTGATCTGGATTAGTGATTTCGTTGTTTTGAGTGCTTGAATACTAATACAATATATGTATTTAAAATCAAGCGAAAAATTAATAATATACGGTGTATAATATTTTTTGTTCAAAGTTTAGAATACTCAAGCAAGTTTTGTTTGAATGATAGTGGCAGCAATTCTACAAGCTATTGTAATTTTAAAATCCATAGAAGAAGCTTCAAAATTAATCTTGTTGTCTGGCCAGGGTTGTCACAATATTCCAGATTGCTGAAGAAGAATTATAATAGTACTTTCTGTTACGGTATATGATTGGGTGAATCTTTGATTTGCCCTCAAGAGAGTCTTTAATAATCATTCGATGTTGGGTTGATAATGTGGTGCTTCTGGTCGAGTATGACCCAAGTTTTAGGCCATTTTCGGCGTCGTTTTTTGGCCCATAGATGCGAACCTTTAGTGCAGCCATTTGGTTGCCACAAATGGTTTTCTTTTAGGGTTTTTCTACGGCCCTGTGAGAGCCATAACCCCTTGAATTCTCCGGTTGAAAAACTTGACAGTGTTATGAGCCTATGCTAGCTTTAAACCCGCTTTTTGGGCCCTTTGGACACCAAATAAGACTTGTGAAATTTGCCTGGCGACCGCTGGCTGTTGATACCTTGCAACGCTTTGCGGCGCATCGAAATACTACTGAAAGACCTATGTCTAAACCCTGGGGTGTTCGGCGTGTTGCCAAATGTTGCCAGTCCGGCCGATGTGGCCAACTACGGTTCTGCCATTTGCCGGTAAACAAGGAGGCATGAATGAGTAAAAAAGTGCTGCTCGCCGACGACAGCGTCACCATACAGAGGGTTGTCAAGATCATTCTGGCCGATGGTGATTATGCTCTTCAGGTTGCGGACAATGGTGAGGCAGCCTTTGACAAGGCTCAGGTCGATAGACCCGACATCGTTTTGGCTGATGTCTATATGCCCGGCAAGAACGGTTATGAATTATGTGCCGCCATCAAACAGGAACCGACTCTCGCAGGGGTCCCCGTGTTGCTGCTGAGTGGTACTTTTGAGGCCTTTGATGAAAGCAAGGCCTTGGCAGCTGGAGCCGATGGTTGGATTGCCAAACCTTTTGAATCTCTGGCGTTGATTGAACAGATCGACGGGGTTCTGGCCCGTTCGGCAACGGTGACTGCTTTCCCCGCAACAGCCGTTGAGATAGACGAAGCGCCGGCTGTTGCTGCCGCTGAACCGGATATGTGGGCCTCCCTGGAGATGGACACCCTTGCAACTGAAGACAGCGAAGAATCTTTAGCCGATGAAACGGCTGAGGTTGTGGACGCTTTCGACGAAGTCGAGTTGGAAGCAGACGATCTTTGGGATGACGAACCTTTACTTGACCAGGATGAGAACAACCTTGAATTGGCTGAAGAACAGGACGAGCAGGTCGGTGAACTGGATTTTGCTGAGATAGACGCAGTGAACTCTTCCAGCACAGAATTGGCTCCGTCTGCCGCTTTAGCTGAGTCACCGGAAGAAGAAGTGCTGTTTCTCGATGAAAGTGATCTGCTGATCGAGGATGTTGGGGATAGTGGTACGGATATCGAAGCAGACTTTGAGTTTATTACCCAGCAGGAGTCGTCGCCGCAGGAACTGGTCGAAGAGCCGGTAGAGACATTGGCCGATAACGCATTAGTCGTTGATGAGTTTCCTGAACCGGCTATGGTTGTCGAGGAAGAAATTACTGCCGAGGAAGAAAATACTGCCGAGGTCCAAGAGGAACCAGAATCTGCTGTCGAACCGATCCTTGGTGCAGACCTGGATACAATCCCGGAACCTGAGCAGGAGCCTGTAGTGGAAAAAGTCGCTAGCGCGGTTAGTGGCTTGAGCTTTTTTAGCAATAGCAGCCTGATTGCCAAGATAGCGGGAACCCATGAAACGGAACCGGTATCTGAACTGGCGGCTGTATGCACTGCTGAATTAGAGCCACAGGGGATGCCGCTCAGTAAAGAGGACGTTGTGGGTCGTGTGCAGGGGCTCTCGGAAGAGGATCTGACCGCTATCGTTGAGCAGGTGGCGGGCAAGGTTATCGAACGGTTGGCCGCCACGATGCTTGAAAGAATCGCCTGGGAGGTAGTACCGGACCTGGCGGAAAGTCTGATCAAAGAAGAAATTAGTCGAATTACCGCCGAACAGGATTGATCATTCAATCTCCGCGGCCAGATGACAACTATTGACGGTAGAAATGGGGATTGCTAAAATCCCCATTTCTTTTTGTTTGTCCGATATTAAGTTGGGCGTTCCCGTCCGCAACAGTATTTCCGGAAGGATCCATAGTTCATGAAAGAACAACTTGCCAAAGGTTACGAGCCGTCAGAGGTAGAACGAAAATGGTACGATTCCTGGGAAAAAGCCGGAATGTTTCGGGCCGACGAGCATTCGGACAAACCGGGTTACTCCATTGTTATACCGCCCCCTAACGTAACCGGTGTGCTGCACATGGGGCACGCTCTGAACAATACTCTGCAGGATATTCTGTCCCGTTGGATGCGTATGCGTGGATCGGAAGTCCTCTGGCAGCCTGGCACCGATCATGCCGGTATCGCCACTCAGAATGTGGTAGAGAAGCAGCTGGCTACCGAGGGACGGGATCGTCATGATTTGGGTCGCGAAGGCTTTGTCGAGCGTGTTTGGCAGTGGCGCGGCGAATCGGGCGGTCAGATCATCAATCAACTCAAACGACTCGGGGCATCCTGCGACTGGGAGCGGGAACGCTTTACCATGGACGAGGGATTGTCCAAGTCCGTGCGTGAGGTGTTTGTCACTCTCTACGAAGAGGGGCTAATTTACCGGGCTAATCGCTTGATCAACTGGTGCCCGCGCTGTCACACCGCACTCTCCGACCTTGAGGTGGAGCACGAAGATCAAAAGGGCCAGCTATGGCATCTGCGTTATCCGGTCAAGGGCAGCGATCGTATGCTGGTAGTGGCCACCACGCGTCCTGAAACCATGCTTGGCGACACCGCTGTGGCAGTACATCCCGAGGACGAACGCTATGCCGACCTGATAGGCAAGAGCGTACTGCTGCCTCTAGTTGGTCGTGAGATCCCCATTATCGCCGACGATTATGTCGATAAAGATTTTGGTAGCGGCGCGGTGAAGATCACCCCGGCTCACGATTTTAACGACTTCGAGATGGGAAAACGCCACGACCTTGAATTCATCAATATCTTTGATGAATCGGGGGTGGTCAATGCCAACGGCGGCTCCTATCAGGGATTGGAGCGTAGCGCCGCCCGGCAGAAGGTGCTGGCCGATCTGGAGGCGGGCGGACTGCTGGAGCGTACCGAGGATCACCTCAATGCCGTCGGCGAGTGTTACCGTTGCAAGACGGTTATTGAGCCGTACATGAGCCTGCAGTGGTACGTTAAAGTCGAGCCTCTGGCCAAAGAAGCTATCGCTGCGGTAGAGGACGGGCGTACTAAGATTATCCCTCAACAGTGGGAAAAAACCTACTTTGAGTGGATGTACAATATCCGTGACTGGTGCATTAGTCGCCAGATCTGGTGGGGACACCGTATTCCGGCCTGGTTTTGCGCCGATTGTGACCTGATCACCGTGACCCGCGAGGATGCAACGGTGTGCAGCCACTGCGGAAGCAGTCAGTTGCGTCAGGAGACGGATGTGCTCGATACCTGGTTCTCCTCGGCTTTGTGGCCCTTCTCAACCATGGGTTGGCCCGATAAGACCGCCAGTCTCGAGAAGTTCTATCCCACATCTTGTCTGGTCACCGGCTTCGATATCCTGTTTTTCTGGGTCGCGCGCATGATGATGATGGGCCTTAAGTTCATGGATGAAGTGCCTTTTAAAGAGGTCTACATTCATGCCTTGGTGCGGGATTCCAACGGTCAGAAGATGAGCAAGAGCAAGGGCAATGTTATCGATCCGCTGACGGTCATCGATGAATATGGCACGGATGCTTTCCGTTTTACCCTGGCGGCCTTCGCCGCCCAAGGGCGGGATATCAAACTGTCCTTGGATCGCATTGCCGGTTATCGCAACTTTGTCAACAAGCTGTGGAACGCCAGCCGTTTTGCTCTGATGAATCTGGAAGATTTCACTCCGGCCACCATCGATCTCAATCAGGCAAAGCTGTCTCTGGCCGATCAGTGGATTCTCACCCGGCTTAGCGAGGTTGCCGCTGAGACGGAACAGGCTCTGGTCGATTACAAATTCAACGATGCGGCAGGAGCCCTCTACGCCTTTACCTGGCATGAGTTCTGCGATTGGTATATCGAACTGAGCAAGGAAGATCTCTACGGAGATGATGTGGCTCGCCGTCAGGTGGCCCAAGAGGTACTCTTCACCGTGCTGGAGCAGTTGCTGCGTCTGCTTCATCCCATTATGCCCTTTATCACCGAAGAGATCTGGCAGTTTCTGCCCGGTGAGCGGCCGACTTCCTCGATTATGCTGGCAGCTTACACGAATCCAGGAGCCTGGCCGTCAAATCCGCAAGGTACGGCGAAGATGGAACTGGTCATGGAAGTCATTAAAGGGATTCGCAACATTCGTGGCGAAATGAATGTGGCACCCGGTAAGCAGATTGCCGCCGTACTCGATTGCAAAAGTGAGGCCGCCGTTGACATGGTGACTGAGGGTGAGGGCTACATTCGCGCCCTGGCCAAACTCAACGACTTGCGCTTCGGCTTGGCAAGCGAGCATCCAGAACAGGCAGCAACCCAGGTTGCCGGAGAGGTGGAGATTTTGCTACCGCTTGCCGACCTGATCAATCTGGAGGAAGAGAAAAAGCGTCTGCAGAAGGAGATTGCCAAGGTCGAAAAGGATGTGTCCATGTTCAGCAAGAAGTTGGAAAATGAGGCATTCCTGGCCAAAGCCCCCCCTGAAGTTCTGGAAAAAAATCGCAGTAAATTGCAGGAGGCTCGGGAAAAGCGTGCTATTCTGCAGGAAAGTTTGAAAAAGATCTGCTGCTGACCGTCTGCGGCGAGCCTAAGGCCGTGCTC
>JAIOSZ010000178.1 GCA_021107335.1 Desulfuromonadaceae bacterium
CTCCCTGAGCCGGACGGAACAGACCAGGATAATCCTTGACGGCTCCGGTAAAAGCCCCCTTGCTATGACCAAACAGCTCCGATTCGAGCAGCGAATCGGGAATGGCTCCACAGTTGACCGCTACAAAGGGTTCAGCGCTACGATTGCTGGCCCAGTGAATCGCTCGGGCTAGCATCTCTTTACCGGAGCCACTCTCACCGAGGATCAGCACCGCCGAACCGCTTTCGGCGGCCAGCTTAGATTTGGATAGCAAATCAAGCATTGCAGGAGATTGAGTAATGATCTCGCGGCGCCAGTGGTCCTGACCAGCGGTCCCCGCTTCGACATCAAGAGGGGCCCCGCACATGCTCAGGGCGCGTTGAATTTCCTGCAACAGCTCCTGCTTATCGAGAGGCTTGGCCAAAAAACCGAACACACCCCGGCGAGTCGCGGCAACGGCATCGGGAATTGAGCCGTGGGCGGTCATGATAATCACCGGCAGAGCACTGTGATGCTTGCGAATGGCATCGAACAGGGCCATGCCGTCCATGCCCTCCATGCGCATATCGCTAAGCACCAGATGAGGCCGAGTCACCGGCAGCAGGCTGAGAGCCTGCTCGCCGCTTTCAGCCACGGTCACCTGATAACCGGCAGTGCTTAAACGAATGGACAACAGGCGCAGCAAATCGACGTCGTCATCGACCAGCAACAAGCGATATTTGTCGTGTTCTTCCATGTTTTTTTCAGGGCGAAGGCCGAGCCTTCCTCTCCCGCTCCTGGATGATTTTTTCGATGTCTTCCAAGGCCTTGAGTTTGTTGGCCAAGGAGTTGGACCGCTCTAGCTCAGCAGCAAGATCATGCTTGACCTGCTGTTGCTGCAGCAGCAGCGTCTCAAGCAGTTCCGCCAAAGCGAGCAAATCCTCGCGGGGTTCTGCACTACGTCGGTAGCCCTGCAATAGCTGCAAAGCCCTTTCGTGGTTTTGGTAGCGACTTTTCGAGTGTACCGCCAGACAGACCAGCAAGAATCGGTCCCGATCCCCACCGGACTTGTCGTAAGCGGCTTGCAGCCGTCTTACCTGGCGGCGCTGTTCAGCCTCCGGCAAAATGGCAATCTGACGGCTGTCGGTAACCACCTGCGACGCATTGCAGCCGATATTGGCGGACCAGGCCGAGTCCATCCAATTCGTTAGTCCGGCACAACCGCTCAACAGCAATCCGAGGCCGCACAGCAGCAGAACCGCGCTCCCCTTTAGATACCGTATCATGGTCTATTCTCTCTTTCCCCTCTCGGCAACAAAATTTGAAAGCAGGCGCCTCTCAAAGAACTACTGGTCTGTTCAAGACGCCCACCATGGTCCCGCACATATTCCATGACAATAGACAAGCCGAGGCCCGTCCCTTTTACAGGCCCCACATAAGGCGTGTTTGCCTGATAGAAGGGACGATAAATTTTACTGCGCTCTGCCTCGGGAATCCCCGGACCGCTATCACTGACTTCAAGCAGCACCTGATCGCCCTGTTCGGCGATACGCACCAGAATATCTCCGCCCGGAGGCGTAAATTTCACGGCGTTGGACAACAAATTGTCGATAACGGTTCCCAAGCGCTCTGAGTCACCCCAGATTGTCTGGGGCGCCAGATCGAGTTTCAATTGAATCTCTTTTTTTATGATCATGGCGCGGTGATCAGCCACCGCCTGCTCGACCAGTTGACCGAGATTAAGCCGACTGCGACGATAAGGTAGAAGCTTAGCCTGCGCCCTACTGTAACCCAACAAATTATCGATGAGCTTCTGTAGTTGCAGGCCGTTACGACGCAAGATACTTACCACCTCCCGTTGCTGCTCACTAAGGGGGCCGACAGCCTCTTCTGCCAGAAGTTCCGAGCCTTCGCGAATAGAAGACAGGGGAGTTTTCAGCTCATGAGAGACATGGGCCACAAACTTGCTTTTGTCCTTCTCCACCTCCCCAAGGCGTACCCGCAACCAATCGAGACGACAACCGAGAAATTCCAGATCTCGCGGACCGCCAACTTGAATAGGCTTCTGAAAATCCCCCTCGCCAAGGCGGTTAATACACTGAGCAATCTGCCGAATCGGCTTGGCAATCAAGGCTGCGAACAGGGCCATAATCAGAGCTGTCACCAGGATCAGCGCCAGAGGCAACCACGCCAGAACCTGACGGGCCTGGTGAGTCGCCTGCTGCATGGCATTAGCTTCCTCCACGATCAGCTCCTGGCTCTCTTCGTAAATCAGTTGAGCCCGACTGGTCAGCAGAGCAAATCGCTCCACCAGAGACTTGCCGGTAGCCGAACCATCGGGCGAACCGCTAAGCCAGAGCTGGTACAGAGATTTTTCTTCGGCCTTAAGAACCTGAAGCCGTTTCTTTTGGGCTTCTTCCTGAGCCAGCGCCAACAGCTGGTCGATGGTCTGACCAAACTGGCGATGTTTATCGGTAATATCCTTCAGCAACTCGGGATCACCGAGTACTTGATATTGACGAGCCCGGCGCTCTAAAAACAGCAAATCATCCAGCAAGCTGCGACTGTTTTGAATAACCGCCACCGAACGATGAATGGCCTGACTGCTCCGCTCTGCCAGTCGTGCCATAAAGAGTTCGGCGTTGACCAGAGCCAACAGTAGCGGCAGAGCCACCACCGCAAAACCGATCAGCACCAACGCCAGAAAAGATTTCGGCCGATAGAATCGCATGATATTCCCCTGTCAAGCTAACTAGTGTCCATCCGGAAACTATGGATGGACACAGTGCAGTTTTCATA
>JAIOSZ010000247.1 GCA_021107335.1 Desulfuromonadaceae bacterium
CAACCAGGTTATTAAAATTACCGGGGGTCATCAGACCCGGCCCGTCCAGGCCGAGGATGGCACCGAGCATCTCTTTGGTGGTGGTTTTACCCGAGGAACCGGTCACGGCCACCACCGGCCCGAAAAATGCCTGCCGCCGGGCGGCAGCCAAATCACCGAGAGCCCGCAGCGTATCGTTAACCCGTATGATCGGCACAGGAAAACCGGATATAACCTCTTCGCTAAGACAGGCCACTGCGCCGTTCCGAGCGGCCTGTAAGAGAAAATCGTGGCCATCGAAGTTGGGGCCCCGCAACGGTACGAACAGATCACCGGGCTGGGTACTGCGACTATCGGTAGAGATACCTCCGACACTGCCCTGGGCCTTGGTCGGTGTTAAGCTGCCGGCGGTAATCTGTACAATGCTTTGAAAATCAAACTTCATGGCAGCCCCCCCGTTCTTGAAGCGCTCGACGCAATTCTTCGCGATCATCGAAATGCAACCGCTGAGCGCCGATCAGCTGATAATCCTCATGTCCTTTGCCTGCCACCAGCAGTAGGTCCCCTCTGCCCAACAGTTTGACGGCAAAATCGATGGCCTCACGACGGTCCTCAATTACCACATAGCCCCCGCGACCCGATTCTGCAGCCTGCTGCGGCGACCATTGACCTTTAAACACTTTTTCCAGTCCTGGCCGGATATCTTCGATGATGGACCCGGGATCCTCAGAACGGGGATTGTCAGAAGTCACCACCGCCAGATCCGAATGGCTTGCTGCTACTTCTCCCATCACCGGGCGCTTACTGCTTTCCCGGTCACCGCCACAGCCAAACAGGGTAATGATACGACCCGGCTTAAGTGCGATAACCGCGGCCAGTGCCTTGTCCAGAGCATCGGCGGTATGCGCATAGTCAACCAGAATCAGTGCGCCAAGGTTGTTCTCAACCGGCTCGAGACGGCCGGGCACTGCGGTCGCGGCGGTCAATCCTTCAGCCACCTTGGCCGGAGCCAGGCCAAGGGCCAAGCCGGCAGCGGCAGCGCAGATTAAATTACTGAGATTAAATTCTCCCCGCAGCGCCGAACACAATTCAAAATCTCCGACGGGGCTCACGATACAGGCCTTGATCCCTTCCAGCGACAGATCACTGGTCGCAGGATGCACGTCCGCTTGTTTACTCAGACCGCAGCTCCACAGCCCCTGGCATTGATTCGCCAGCCGTTGACCATAAGAATCGTCGATATCGATTATCGCCAGACGCGGCCCCCGAGATGCCAAACCGTTAAAGAGCCGGCACTTGGCCTGAAAATAACTGTCAAGGTCGCCGTGATAATCGAGATGTTCTGGCGTCAGGTTGGTAAAGATACCCAAATCAAAGTCGATACCGTCAACCCGCCGTTGTTCCAAGGCATGGGATGACACCTCCAGAATCAAGGTGTCGGCGCCCGCAGCATGAAAACGGGCCGCCAAGGCCATCAAGTCCACTGACTCAGGAGTGGTATGGGACGATTCCAGCAGTTGTCCTTCGAAGCGATAATTGACCGTTCCGATCACCGCCGGCCGCCGCCCGGCATTACTCAGCAGAGCTTCAAGGAGATAGCTCACCGTCGTCTTGCCATTAGTGCCGGTAATGCCAATCACCAGCATATCGGCGGTAGGGTCATCGTAATAGCAAGAGGAGGCCAAAGCCAAAGCCTGACGACAATCGTCGACTAGAATTCCCGTCACCTGAGGCGGCAAGGGTCTCTCTACTTCGTACACAATCACCTGAGCGCCGCGCTGCAGCGCAGTGTCGATAAACCGATGGCCATCGGCCGCAGCCCCGCGCAAAGCGAAAAAGGCCGAGCCGGGTACAACCTGACGGGAATCGTAATGGAGGGCAGTAATTTCAACGTTCGAAGGACCGACCACAGCCCGTGGAGTCAGCTTTTGAAACAGCGTGGAGATTTTCATGGAATGAGCTGTTTTCATGTCCCCGCCAAGAAAAATCGAAGGAGTTTCTTAGGCCGGCGGTGCCAGCCTGACCCATACTTCGCTGCCGTATTGAATTGCCCTGTGGGCCGCAGGATGCTGCTCCACGACCCGACCACTACCCTTGAGTTTAATATTGAGCCCAGCCCGTTCCATGGTCTGCAATACCTGACGACCACTCATGCCGACGCAATCGGGCATGGTCGGTAAGGTCCCATCCTGGCGTGTTGCGACCCTAAGCGGCAATGCCGCGGGGGCGGGATCATCAAAAACGATCTTGGGCAGGGTCATTTGCCGCGGTGATTCTGTGGGAGACACCCCCAGGTGGCGTAATGACTGCTCGGCAATACGCGAGAACACCGGCGCCGCCACCAGTCCGCCATAAGTTTGACCTTCCGGTTCGTCGACCACCACCAAGATCACTAACCGAGGGGCTTCCGCCGGCAAAAATCCGACGAAGGAAGAGACCCGTTTGTCTTTCGAATAGCCACCGGTAACCGGATCGACCTTCTGCGCAGTGCCGGTTTTGCCCGCTACGGTAAAGCCGGGAACCTGCGCCAGAGGACCGGTACCACCCTCGGACACCACACTCACCATCATATCCCGTACCTGGTGAGCTACGGCTTCGGACAACACCCGATGTACCGTGCGCGGCTTGTGCTTTTCCACGATAGCTTTGTCGTTATCGACAATCTGTTCTACCAGGTCCGCTTCCATCAGCAATCCGCCGTTGGCGATCACTGCCGTGGCCCGGGCCAGTTGCAAAGCGGTTACCGCAATTCCCTGACCAAAGGAGATGTTCGCCAGATCCGCCTCGAACCATTTTTCAGGGGGACGCAGTAAGCCCTTTGATTCACCGGGAAAATCTATTCCGGACCGGGCACCAAAGCCGAAATCCCGCAGATAGCGGTAATAACGATCCCGTTCCAGTTTTTTACCAATCTTGGCGGAACCGATATTGGAGCTGAGCTTGATAATGTCAGCCACCGACAATAGCCCGTAGCGGTGGGTGTCTCGGACCTTCCTGCCACCAACGCGATAGAGCCCGTTTTCACAGTAGACCTTCTGTTGCGGACTAACCACGCCTTCGTTAAGGGCCGCCGCCACCAAAAAAGGTTTCAGGGTCGAGCCGGGCTCAAAAGAGTCACATACCGCTCGATTGCGCCACTGGCTAGGCCTGCTGCTGCGATAAGAATTGGGGTTGTAATCCGGATAACTGGCCATAGCCAACACCTTACCCGTTTCCGGGTCGAGGACTACCACCGTTCCTGATTTGGCGCGTGCTTTACGAACCCCGGCGGCCAATTCCTTTTCGGCGATGTACTGTAAATTTTTATCGAGTGTCAGGACCAGGCTGTGTCCCGGGGTCCCCCCCTTGACCGGAGCATCCTGATCACCGAAACCGAGGCTTTTGCCCTTGCCATCCTTTTCGACAACCAAGAATCCCCGTTCACCGAGCATCTGGGAATCGTACTGCAGCTCCAACCCTTCAAGACCTTTGGGATCGAGCCCGGTAAAGCCGATAACCTGGGCACCAAGCTGCGAATTGGGATAGAAGCGCCGATGCTCCTTGATAAACCCGACCCCCTTGAGCTTTAGGGCTCGCAGACTTTCACTTTCCCGGGGCGACACCTGCCGCTTGACCCATAAAAAGCGCCGCTCTTTGCTTAGCTTAACCAGCAGACGGCGTTGCGACAGAGTTAATACTTGTGCCAGCGCCTTGGCGGTTCCGGGCACATCCTCTATTCGGTGGGGTTCTACATAAATCGAGTCGACCGCCGTACTCAGAGCCAGTACCTGCCCGTTACGATCATAGATGGTGCCTCGCTGGCGAGGCAATTGAATGATTCGCTGATACTGACGCTGGGCGCGCTTTTCAAACAGTTCGTGATCCAGGACCTGCAAGCTCAGAGCCCGATAACCGATCAGCCCGAAAGCCAGGATAAACCCAAACCCGATCAGTTTGATTCGCCATTTATGCCAGCGCTTCAAATCCTTCATCGTTTGATGTACACCACCTGCTCGGGGGTCGGATTACGCAGAGCGAGCTGCTTGGTAGCCACATCCTCGATCCGCCCGGGATGACGCAGAGTGGCCGCTTGAAGACGCAGGCCACGCACTTGGCGGTGTGCCTCCCGCAGGCGCGATTCTTCCTTGGAAATATCGTACTGCAAATTGACCAACTGCAGGCGAGACCAGACGAAAAACAGAGAAACGGTGAGCAGAAGGGCCAAAAACACAAAAACCCGCAACAGCCTCGGAGCCTGCAACGGAATCAGATTAACCTTGGGAACCGGCCGAACGATGGTATGCGCCATAGCATCCCTCCTGTTTATTTACATTGCCGGGTAAGACCTTTGGTGGCCTTCTCAGAATCGGCTTTAAAAAATGAATTTCAGCCTTGCATAATCAATTCGGGCAGCGACGAACGGCCCTCAACACTGCACTGCGGGATCGCGGATTATTGGCCACCTCTTCTTCTGTCGCCCGTAGCCCCTTGCGAGTCAGCACTTTGACCCTGG
Source organism: Desulfuromonadaceae bacterium (assembly GCA_021107335.1). GTDB lineage: Bacteria > Desulfobacterota > Desulfuromonadia > Desulfuromonadales > Syntrophotaleaceae > Syntrophotalea_A. The sequence continues at coordinate 4,472 of JAIOSZ010000247.1, forward strand.
GTTGGTGATTACATATACACTGGGGCAGTCGAGGGGGGCAGATGCAGCTTTGTGACTCGCTACGAAAAAAGCGTTTGACCAGGCGGTCTTCGAGGGAGTGAAAGCTGATCACCGCCAGACGCCCACCGGGTCGCAGGCAGTTGATGGCCTTTTCCAGGCCCTGCGCCACATGCTCCAACTCACCGTTTACCTCGATACGCAGCGCCTGAAAGACTCGGGTGGCCGGATGAATCCGAGCAGGAACACGACCCTTTGGAACGCTGTACTTAACCAGCTCAGCAAGCTGAGAAGTCGTTGTCAGAGGAGTCTCTACCCGTCTTTCGACGATACGACGGGCGATGCGACGAGAATACCGCTCTTCGCCATATTCGAAAAAAACCCGCGCCAGTTCCTCAGCGGAGTACGTTTGCAGAATCTCAGCGGCGGTCTGGCCGCCACTGCGGTCCATGCGCATATCGAGGGGTGCATCGACCTGAAAAGAAAATCCGCGGTGTCCGGCATCGAGCTGAAAGGAAGAAACACCGAGATCGAGCAGCATTCCGTCGATCCCCTCGATACCGAGTTCTTCAAGGACCTGGTCGACCTCGCTAAAATTGGCGTGACGCAAAATGACGCGGTCACCGTAAGGGTCAAGAATCCCGGATGCCGCCTTCAATGCGTCTTGATCTCGGTCGAGGCCGATCAAACGGCCATCAGGAGCTGTGGATTCGAGGAGCAGGCGGGAATGGCCGCCGCCGCCAAGGGTGCCATCGACAAAGGTTTCGCCCGGTTGTGGTTGCAAACAGGCCAACACTTCGGCTGGCATTACTGATAAATGTTGGAATTCGGGTCCGGTCATCATTTAAAATCCTAGATCGTAAAGAGTCTGAGGATCTTCGTTGACCAACGCTTCGGCCGTGCGCATAATCTCTTCGTGCTTGACCCGGTTCCACAGTTGAATTTTATTGAAGGAGCCAACCACCACGACCTCCCGCACTTCTTCCAGTCCGGCATATTCGCGTAGCGGCTTACCGATCTGGATTCGGCCCTGTTTATCGAAGGAACAGTACATGGAGGGAGTGAGCAGAGAAAGGTTGATGGCTTCGCGCATAGGACCGGGATCCATCTTCTGCACATTGTCGACGATGCGCTGCCATTCGGGCACGGGATAGGCCACCAGCCCACCCTTCTGCTGGGTAACCACCAACTGCTCATCGCCATAGGCCTCGGCCAGCACCTCGCGGAACTTGGCCGGAATGCTCGCCCTGCCCTTGGCATCGATGGCGTTATTATGTACCCCTTGAAAGGTCATCCCTACCCTAGTTTGGTCTAGTTTGACACTTTTACCCACTTATTGGCCAAAACTATAACGAGACGCCCCACAGCTGTCAAGCGGATTTTTATGATCTTTTAAGAACTTAGCTCACTCGAACGTCAAGAGCGCTCTTCATTTGAAGAGCACTCTTGACAAGCAAAAATACGGGACTAAATCGGTCACATTGAACAGGAGAGTATCACCAATTCAAAGAACTTATTAATTCCAGCCTTTTATAAAGAAAAAATCGAGTTACGCATCCTCTGCCGGCGGCTTGGCAGGCAGCTTTAGCTCGATTGACTCTATACGCTGATCCACCACACGGCGCACGGTAAAAATCACTCCCTGCGCCTCGCAACTCTCCCCACGGGCGGGGATGGTGCCAAGACAATGCAGCAGAAAACCGGCGAGAGTGGTGGCATATTCCTCGGAAAGCTGTAGATCGAATTTTTGGTTGACGTCCCGTAGAGCGGCGCTGCCGCCGATGAGGAAACGGTCGGGCCCGAGCTCGCGGAACAAAACCTCGTCGGCGTCGTATTCATCCTGAATGTCGCCGACGATCTCTTCGACAATATCCTCCAGAGTGACGATGCCCTCGACACCGCCGTATTCATCGACCACCACCGCCAGATGCATGCGCTGCTGTCGCATGGCCTGCAAAAGACCGCTGATACGTTGCGATTCAGGAACGAAGTAGGGCGCCCGGGCCTGCTCGCGCAGAGAAAACTCCTCAGGCTGATGAACATAATTGAGGATATCCTTGCTATGAATAACCCCCACCACCTGATCAAGACTCTGCTCGTAGACCAGAAGCCGCGAATGACTGGCCTGCTGGGCGACCTGCAAAACCTCGGCAAAGGGGGTAGCGACCTCCATACCGACCACCTCGGTGCGGGGAATCATGATATCGCGGACCCTAATCTGCGACAGTTCGAAAACACCGTGCAACATGCGCCGCTTTTCCTGACCGACCACCCCGGCCTCCTCGCCGACGCTAATCATGGTACGGATCTGATCCTCGGAGATGGTCACACCATCGGTCTCGCTGCGACTGAAGCGATTCATCAGCCGGGCCATGCCGGTCACCAGCCAGACCACGGGCCCCAGCAGCACCATAATCAGCTTGATCGGCCGCACCACCCAAAAGGAAACTCGTTCGGGGTTGCGGGCGGCAAAGGTTTTAGGACAGACCTCGGCAAATATCAAGATCACCGGGGTCAGAATAAGAATGGTCAGCAGCTCGCCATGGTCGCCGTAAAAACGCACGAAGAAAGCCGTAGCGAAGACCGAAGCGGCGATATTGACCAGATTGTTGCCCACCAGAATGGCGCCGAGCAGCCGGTCGGGATGCTTGCGTATCGACTCCAGCAGCCGAGCACCGGGTCGCCCCTTGGCCACATGGTATTGAACGCGCAAGGAATCGAGGCTCAGCAGGGCCGTTTCCGAGCCGGAAAAAAAGGCGGAAAGAGCCACCAGCAGGGCCAGAATCATCAGATAAAAATACGGATCGTCGAACAACCGGAACTCCTCTAGGATATTTTCATTATTATTTAACGGGAGTTTACTTGATGGAAGCCGTCAAGACAACGTTTACTGTAGCCCGTGCCGTGCCTTATTACCTAAGTGAAGCGGATTCAACCTAGGAGGCTGTCGGACTTGCCATGAACCGACTGAAAAATCAGCTCAAACGACCGGCATCACAAATCCTTGCCACTTTAAAGGAATCCTGGCTTATGCTATAAGGCGAAGAAACAAACGGCTCTCTTTTCTCAAGGACGACTCATGGATCAGGCTCAAGCGGCGGAACGACATCGGCAACTCAGTGCGGAACTTCACCGCCACAACACCCTGTATCACATTCACGACCGCCCGGAAATCGGCGATGCCGACTACGACCGACTGTTTCACGAACTGCTGCAACTCGAAGCGGCCTTTCCCGAGCTGGACACCCCGTCTTCCCCGGCCCGACGGGTCGGGGCGGCGCCCCTGAATAAATTCACATCGGTGCGCCACAGCCTGCAGATGCTGTCTTTGGAGAACGCCTTTAACGATCAGGATATGCGCGATTTCGATGAACGCATCAAACGCTTTCTGGCCACTGAAAAGACTATCGAATACGTCTGCGAAATGAAAATGGACGGCGTCGCCGTAGAGTTAGTCTATCGCGACGGCCACTTAAAGGTCGGTGCCACCCGCGGTGATGGCAGCAGCGGCGAGGGAATTACCGAAAACCTGCGCACCATCGCCTCAATCCCCCTGCTGCTGGCTGATGAAGCACCATCCCTGCTGGAAGTTCGCGGCGAAGTCTACATAGAACTGGCGGCCTTTCAGAGCCTTAACGAAGAACGACAGGAGGAGGGCCTGGCCAATTTCGCCAATCCCCGTAATGCCGCCGCCGGTAGCCTGCGCCAACTCGACTCAGCGATCACCGCCCGCCGTCCGCTGCAAATCTTCTGCTACGGTATCGGCCTGCTGGAAGGGCCGTTACCGGCCAGCCACTCTGAGCTGCTGGAGCAACTGCGTCAATGGGGTCTACGAGTCAATGCCGAAGAAACTCGGCCGGTCGTGGGTATCGACCAGGTACTCGCGATATATGCCAACCTGCTGCAAAGGCGGGACCGGCTGCCCTACGAAATCGATGGTATGGTAGTCAATGTCAACAGCCTAACCCTGCAACGGGAACTCGGCGAAAAGACCCGCACGCCACGCTGGGCCATCGCCTACAAGTTCCCCCCCCGCCAGGCAATCACCACCATCGACGATATTGTGCTGCAAGTCGGCCGTACCGGTGCCATCACCCCGGTGGCCCAGTTGCGGCCGGTGGAGGGCAGCGGGGTGATTGTATCCCGCGCCAGCCTGCACAATTGGGATGAAATCGCTCGCCTCGAAGTGCGCATCGGCGATCAGGTGGTGGTGGAACGGGCCGGCGACGTCATTCCCGATGTGGTACGGGTACTGACCGACCAACGCAGCGGCGATGAACGGACCCTGCCCCTGCCGGTCAGTTGCCCCGTGTGCAGCGGACCGGTCAACCGCCTTGAAGGCGAGGTCGTGCCCCGTTGTCAGAACAGTTCCTGCCCGGCTCGCTTGCGGGAATCCCTCAAACACTTCGTAGCCCGACGAGCCATGGATATCGATGGCCTCGGTCAACGAACCATCGACCAACTATTGGAACGGGGCCTGGTCGTCGACTTCGCTGGTCTCTACCGCCTGGTCAGAGAACAATTGCTGGCTTGCGAACGGATGGGTGAAAAATCGACGGACAAGCTGTTGGCCGCTATCGCAGCCAGCAAGGAGCGGCCCCTGGCACGATTCCTGTTTGCTCTCGGCATTCGTAACGTCGGCGAACACCTCGCCAAGCTGCTAGCCGCACAATTCGGCACCTTGGCAGAACTGGCCCTTGCTGACCGGGACCAATTACTGGCGCTGCACGAAGTCGGTCCTCAGGTCGCCGACAGCGTGGTGGACTTTTTCGCCAATGAGCGCAACATACAACTGCTGGCCGAATTGCAGGAGGCCGGAGTGCGTCCCCAGACTGGCGAAAAGAGAAGCGGCGGTCCACTGACCGGCAAGACCTTCGTCTTCACTGGCAGCCTGGAGATCTTCAAACGCAAAGAAGCACAACAGCTGGTCGAAGGTTTCGGTGGCCGCGCCTCTGGTTCAGTGAGTAAGAAAACGGACTATCTGGTGGCTGGCAGGGACGCCGGCAGCAAACTGGACCGGGCCAACGAACTGGGCGTCAACGTTCTTTCCGAAGAGGAGTTTCAGCAATTGCTGGCAGGGTTTGATAACGATGAACAGGATTAGAGTGGCAGTGCGGGTGGAGGGTCAGGTACAGGGGGTCGGTTTTCGCTATTTTACAAAACGCACTGCGCAAGCGCGGGAGCTCACCGGCTGGGTGCGAAACCGCATCGACGGTTCGGTAGAAGCGGTATTGGAGGGCTCCGAGGAGTTCGTCAGCGCTGCTCTTGTTGATCTACGCCAAGGTCCGGCGAGCGGACATGTAGAAACCCTGCACAGTGAAAAGCAGCCCTATCGGGGAGAGTTTGATAGTTTTGAGGTAAGGTTCTAAAGCAACCTCCCACTCGTTCGCTTCGCTCACTCCTCTTCATCCCGCAAGGCCAGGCTCTCCTTGTACACCTCGCTGCCGGACAAACCGTAGACTTTCGCCACCTGCTTGACGATCTCACGCATGGGCAAGTCCGTATCGGTCTGCCAGCGGCGCAGGGCGTCCTGCACCGATTCTTCCGGTGCGCTCTGCTCGGCGGGTCCGATGAGCAACACGATCTCGCCGCGAACCTTCCCCTGGAAATGTTCAGAGGCCTCAGCTGCGGTGCCACGGAACAGCTCTTCATGCACTTTGGTAAGCTCTCGTACTATCGCGACTTGCCGCCCTTCCCCCAATTCTGCCAACACATCCTGCAGTGCCGCCACCAGCCTGTGAGGTGCCTCATAAAAAACCGTGGTGCGCTGTTCCTGACGCAAGGCTCTCAAGACTTGACACCGAGCATGGGTCTTAGCCGGCAAAAAGCCCTCAAAGGCAAAACGCTCTGTCGGCAAGCCGGCCATGGACAGGGCGGCGATCAACGCCGACGGCCCAGGGATCGCGCTGACCAAGACACCAGCCTCGTGACAGCGCTGCACCAGCAAACAGCCCGGATCGGAAATGGCCGGAGTCCCAGCATCGGAAATCAGCGCGACGTCCCGTCCCTCCAATAAGATGTGGAGGAGCTTTTCGCCCTTGGCCGCCTCATTGTGCTGAAAGTAGCTGGTCAAAGGGGTTTCAATGCCATAATGATTAAACAGCTTACGGCTGTGGCGGGTATCCTCCGCCGCGACCAGATCCACCTCGCGCAGAATACGTAAAGCCCGCGGGGTCAAATCCTCCAGATTGCCAATCGGCGTCGCCACCACATAGAGTGTGCCGCAGCAGTGCTCTTCCGTTCCCTTAGTCGTCACTATCTGTGGTCTCCAGTTGTTCCAGATCTTTCAGCCACAGGGCGACACAGGCATCGCTCGGCATGCGCCAGTCACCGCGAGGCGAAAGGACCACGCTACCGACCTTAGGGCCATCGGGCAGACAGGAACGCTTGAACTGCTGGGAGAAGAAGCGCCGGTAGAAGACCTGCAACCATTGACGCAACACTTCGTCGCTGAATTGATCGGCAAAGACCTGCTGAGCCAGAAACAGAATCTTTGCAGGCCGATACTGCAGGCGCACGCAGTGATAGAGGAAAAAATCGTGCAGCAGATAGGGACCGACCTTATCCTCGGTGCGCTGCTTGATTTCGCCGTTTTCGTGGGGCGGCAGCAGTTCGGGAGAGACCGGTGTCTCGCAGACATCGATGAGAATGTCAGCGGTCTCGCCGGAAAACTCCGATTCGGCACACCAGGCCACCAGGTAGCGCACCAGGGTCTTGGGCACGCCGCCATTAACACCGTACATGGACATATGATCGCCGTTGTAGGTGCACCAGCCCAGAGCCAGCTCGGACAGATCGCCGGTACCGATGAGCAGACCGCCGACCTGATTGGAGATATTCATCAGCAGCTGGGTGCGCTCACGGGCCTGAGAATTTTCGTAGGTGATATTGTGGACCGTTTCGTCGTGACCAAGATCGGCGAAGTGCTGTCGCACCGCCGCATCAATGGAAATCACCCGTAGAGTGACACCGAGTAGTTCCGCCAACCGCTCAGCGTTACCACGGGTGCGGCCGGTGGTGCCGAAACCGGGCATGGTGACGGCCTCGATACCACTACGATCATAGCCAAGCTTGTCAAAAGCCTTGACCGTCACCAACAAGGCGAGGGTCGAGTCGAGGCCACCGGAGATGCCGATTACCGCCCGGGAGCAATTGACGTGTCGCAGCCGCTTGGCTAGACCGGTAGTCTGAATCTCGAAGATTTCATGACAACGCTCGGCTCGCTCTTCCGCCGCAACCGGCACAAAGGGGGTCGCCGGAACCGCCCTGAGCAGTGGCGTGGCCAGCGCATCGGGAAGAGGGAAATCGATAAGGCGATACCCATTTTCACTGCGGGAGGCAGCGAAACTGTTATTCTTGAACCGTTCATTGACCAGCCGTTCGATGTCGATATCGGCAACAATGGTCTGACTGTCGAACTTAAAACGCTCCGTTTCAGCCAGCACCACACCGTTCTCCGCGATCAGCGAATGACCAGAGAAAACCAGATCGGTACTCGATTCGCCAGGGCCGGCCGAGGCATAAACATAGGCCGCTAGGCAACGGGCCGAGTTAGCCTGCACCAGGGCGCGGCGATAGACTTCTTTGCCAAGCAGTTCAGGACTGGCCGACAGATTCAGCAACACCGTCGCGCCGCTCACGGCCATCTGGCCGCTCGGCGGATTAGCCACCCAACCATCCTCGCAAATCTCGATACCGATCGTGCAATCGGACAACCCTTTAGCACGAAACAGCAGGTCGGCCCCAAAGGGGATCGTCTCGCCGCGCCATTCGACGAAATCAGCGCTACGATCGGCAGACGAAGAGAACCAGCGTTCCTCGTAGAATTCTTGAGTATTAGGCAAAAAAGTCTTGGGCACCAGACCGAGAATCTGACCGCAGGAGATGAAGGCCGCACAGTTAAAGAGCCGGCCTCCCTGAGCCACCGGCGTACCGACGACCAGGGTCAACTGCTTCTCGGCGCTAAACTCGGCCAACTCGAAGAGGGCCTGCTGCGCCTGCTCGATGAGAAGCGACTGAAAGAATAGATCGCCGCAGCTATAGGCGGTAACGCACAGTTCGGGCAGCAGAAAGAACCGGCAGTCGGCAGCGGCGTTCACCGCCTGGCGAATCTGCTCGCAATTGAAGGCGATATCCGCAACCCGATGCTCGGGGCTCACCACCCCGATTCGGACCAGCCCATGAACGGACAATCTGGTTTCCATCTTTACGTCCCTCTCTTCCAATTAGTGCCCATCCGGAGATTTCGGATGGGCATAAAGCAGTTTTTATATGGGAAACGAGCTATTTTCCCCAAGGTCAAGGAAGGCAAGCGCTTGCGCGGAGGCGTAGATGTCTACGCCGCACAAGAAAGCGTGCGGACTGACGTAGAGATTGGGGAAAAGGGCCGTTTCCGGATAAATAACTTATCAATAATCCGGCAAGCCGAAAGCATCGGCAATATGTTCAATCTGCGCCTTGTCGTTCACCACAAGCACCGCCAGCACATCGAAGCGGGGCTGCAGATCCTGCTCTCCCTGCTCGTTGAGATACCAACTGGCAGCCCGCAGAATCTGCCGCTGCTTGGTAGCACCGACTGCTTCTTGGGGGGTTCCGTAAGCGCTACTCCGCCGGGTCTTGACTTCAGCAAAGATCAGGGTCTTACCCTTGCGCGCGATGATGTCCACTTCCCCCACCGGAGTGCGCAGATTACGAGCCACGATCTTCATCCCGGCGCGGCGCAAAAAACGGGTGGCCTGCTCCTCGCCCCACTTGCCCAATGATAAACGCTGTTCGGTCATGGCTCCTCCAACGGGAGTGACTTCCAACCCATCCCGACAACGGTTGCGAGAGCCGGTCAAACCTCCCCCGTTACCGCGCTAAGCGATAGCAACTTATACCCTCTGGTCGGAAAAGCTGTCAATTTTTTTCAGCTTTTGTCCTGTGTCCCTGCAACAAACCAAGGAGGCCGCCTGCGACGGGTCCAAGAAGCAAAATGCGCCTTCTCACCGATGTAAAAGCGCCGATAAGCCAAGACCCCATCCCCCGGCACCCGGTACTGCTCGGGCATCACCTGGGCAAACTCGGTCAAACCAAGATCATCGATACACGGCGGCGGCAGATCCCGTACGATGGCTGCCGATTTATGATCAACGGTCTTCCGATAGCGGTAGCGATACTCTTCGTTTAAGGCCAGCGTCAGACGCTGCAGCCACAGCCAGTTGATAAGGACCGGCCCGCCCACAAGGTACAGGGATGATTTAGATGGGTCGATTTATAGGGTGCGCTGCCACCCGTCCGGTTTATTACCGCGCAAAGCATCTGGGCGCTTTCCAGAATCATCTTAATGACATGCTGGTCAGCGTGATAGCGGGCGCAGGTTCGGATATTACGATCCAGAATAAAGATATTCATCGGCCCAGCCCAGCGCAAAGGACGACGGGAGATTTGGCTGAGACTATTTGGTTAAAAATGTAACATCACAGTTCAACCCTGCAGGTAACTTATTCGAGGGGTTGGGCAATAACAGGCGTACACCGAAGGTTCCGCTGGCCGCATCAATAACCCGGTCTACAATCACCACCGTCGCGATATAGGTACCACCGACCGGGGCTTCCGGCCTGACTTCGGCGCGCATCCCCTTGCGAATCGAACCGAACTGGGCTACCGGCACCACCACCTCGACATTCAGCGGATCGATACTGGCCACGGTCAAGACGGCATCCTCCCCGACATAATCGCCCGG